>NZ_CAMQRY010000004.1 GCF_947036855.1 uncultured Clostridium sp. | reverse complement strand
TTAATAAACATATATTTGTATAGATAAAACTTGTATTTTATTAAATTTTATCATGTGTATATATGTGTATATAAATTTTTGTTCAAAAGTATAAAGTTAAATTAAAAAAAACTTGAAAAATGAGTAATTCAGTTAGTTTTATTAAAAAGTTTTTTTGGCATATGAATTGCTTATAATAATTAGTGTATACAATTGGGCTTAATAATATTTAGGAGGAATTTATTTATGAAAAAAATATTATTAGTTTGTTCAGCAGGGATGTCAACTTCTTTATTAGTTTCAAAAATGAGGATTTCAGCTAAAGCAAAGGAAATAGATTGCGTTATAAATGCAATTGCTGAAACTGAGATTAATGATTATGATAAAGAATTTGATGTATTACTTTTAGGACCTCAAGTTAGGTTCTTATTAAATAAATTAAAAGAGGAATTTAGTGCAAATGGAGTACCAGTAAGTGTTATAAATACAGTTGATTACGGTACTATGAACGGAGCTAAAGTTTTAAAATATGCACTTGATTTAATAGAAGAAAAATAAAAGAATGGGGTAAAGGAGAGTTTGAAATGGAAGAAATTATCATGAATCTTATTATGTACAGTGGAGAGGCTAGAAGCTATTGTATGGAGGGAATCCAATTAGCTAAAGAGGGAAATGTAGAAGGCGCTAAAGAGTTAATCGAAAAGGCAGCTGCACAACTTGGAGAAGCACATCATTCACAAACAACTTTAATACAAAATGAAGCAGCTGGAAATAAAGCTGAGGTTTCACTATTATTAGTACATGCACAGGATCATTTAATGACATCAATGACTGTTAAAGATCTTGCAATTGAAATAGTTGAGATATATTCAAGAATAAGCTAATTATTAGCTAGATTAGGCTCTAATGGTATTTGCCATTAGGGTTTATTGTCTATAAATAGATAAAAATTTCAGTTTAATTTTAAGAGGGGTGAATTTGTATGATGTATGTTATTGGCGTTGATGGTGGAGGAACTAAAACTGAAACTGTTGCTTATGATTTAAAAGGTAATAAACTTATGTCTGTATTAACTGGATTTGGAAACCTTGTTAATGGTAAAGAGGAAGCTGTTAAAAATATTTTAGATGGTCTAAATAGTGTTTTTAAGAAGTTTTCAAAAGATCAGGTACAAGGGATTTATTTAGGTCTTGCAGGTTCAGAAGTTTCAGATAATGGAAACATAGTTTTTGAAGCTATAAAGAAAGAATTTGAAGTAAGTTCAATTATTATGAATGATAGTGAACTTGCACTTAAAGCCTTATTAAAAGGTGAAAATGGAATATTAACTATTGCAGGAACTGGTTCAATTGCTTTTGGTATTAATGGAGATAAGCAATGGAAAGCAGGTGGCTGGGGTCATCTTTTAGGTGATGAAGGTTCTGCTTATAAGATTTCTATTGAAGGAATCAAAAATATGATTTATGAGAATGATAACAATTTAGAGCATGGTGCATTATCAATTAAGCTTTTAGAAGCTTTAAATATAGATAAAGTTGATGATGTTATAGGTTTTGTTTATTCATCTACAAAGGATGAAATAGCACAACTTGCACAAATTGTTTCAGAACTTGCTGAAAAAGGGGACGAGAAGTCAATTTCAATTATGGTAGAAGAGGGAAAACTTTTAGGGGAAACAACTGTTCAGGTATTTAATAAACTTGGTTTTAATGAGTGCTCAGTAGGGCTTGTTGGTGGAGTTGTTAAAAAATCTAAATTAGTTAGAGAAACTTATGAGGCTTATGTTAGAGAAAAAGCTAATATAATTTCATTTATAGATGAAGATATATCACCAGCAAAGGGTGCGTATTATATTTATAATAAGGAAAATATTTTAGTTTAATATATAAATATATTTATTTTAGGGGGATTTAGAAATGAAAAGACTTGGTATATCAGTATATCCAAACCACACATCTATTGAGGAAAATATAGAGTATATAGAACTTGCTGCAAAATATGGGTTCGAAAGAATATTTACATGTCTTTTATCAGCTGCTGATAAGGAAGTAGAAGAAATAGTTGCAGAGTTTAAGGCAATGGTTGATGTTGCGAATAAACATGGAATGGAAGTTATAGCTGACCTTGATCCAACAGTTTTTAATACACTTGGAGCATCAATTACAGATTTAAAAGTATTTAAGGATATGGGGCTTTCAGGAATTAGACTTGATATGGGGTTTAGTGGAAGTGAAGAGGCAATAATGTCTTATAATAAGCATGGATTAAAGATAGAACTTAATGTTAGTAATGGTACTAAGTATGTTGATAATATACTTTCATATAAGGCTAATCTTCAAAATATTTATGGGTGTCATAATTTTTACCCACATGTTTATACAGGATTATCATATGACCACTTTATAAAGTGTAGTGAGCAATTTAAAGGATTTGGAGTTAAAACTGCTGCTTTTGTTAACTCACCAACAGCTAAATTTGGTCCATGGCCAGTTTCAGAAGGATTATGTACTTTAGAAGAGCATAGAGATATGTCTATAATTGTACAAGCTAAACATTTATTTGCTACAGAGATGATTGATGATGTTATAATAGCTAATTCATTTGCAAGCGAAGAAGAATTAAAAGCTTTAAGTGAATTAAATAAAGAAATGCTTGAGTTCACTGTAGAACTTGAGGATGAAATTAATGAAACAGAGAAGATTATAGTTTTAGATGAGTTCCACTATAATAGAGGAGATAACTCAGAATATATGGCTAGAAGTACTCAAAGTAGAGTTAAGTACAAAGGAACAGCTTTCCCACCTTATAATACACCAGATATTAAAAGAGGGGACATATTAATAGATTCAGACTTATATTCAAGATATGCAGGTGAACTTCAAGTTGCATTAAAAGATATGAAGAATCATGGTAAAACTAATGTTGTAGGGCATATTGTAGAAGAAGAAATTTTCCTTCTTGATTATATTCAGCCTTGGAGTAAATTCGGTTTTAAACTTAAGTAAGTAGTTAGTGGGGTAAAATAAATGAAAAATAGCATTAAGATAGTTACAATTGGGGGCGGTTCATCATATACACCTGAACTTGTTGAGGGATTTATAAAAAGATATGATGTTCTTCCAATAAAAGAACTTTGGCTTGTTGATATAGAAGAGGGAAGAGAAAAGCTTGAAATTGTTGGAGCACTTGCAAAGAGAATGGTTAAAAAAGCTGGAGTTCCTATGGAGATTCATTTAACTCTTGATAGAAGAGAAGCTTTAAAGGATGCAGATTTTGTTACAACTCAACTTAGAGTTGGACTTTTAGATGCAAGAATTAAAGATGAGAGTATTCCATTATCTCATGGAATGATTGGTCAGGAAACTAATGGAGCTGGTGGAATGCTTAAAGCATTTAGAACTATTCCTGTTATTCTTGATATTGATAAAGATATGGCAGAACTTTGCCCAAATGCTTGGATGATAAACTTTACTAATCCAGCAGGAATGGTTACAGAAGCTCTTGTTAGATATGGTATTAATAAAAAAGTTATAGGTCTTTGCAATGTTCCAATTGGAATGGAAAAGGCTGTAGCAAGTATTATGGATGTTGACCATAGCAGAGTTAGAGTTGATTTTGCAGGTCTTAATCATATGGTTTATGGAATGGATATGTATGTAGATGGAAAGAGTGTAAAAGCCGAAGTTATTGAGGGGATTGCACAGGGTAAGCTAGGACAGATTGTTAAGAATATTAAAGATTTTGAATGGGATGCAGAGTTTATAAGAGCGCTTGGTGTTATGCCTTGTCCTTATCATAAATATTATTATCAAAAAGAAGAAATGTTAAAAGATGAAATTGATGAGTTTAAAAAGGGTAAAGCAAGAGGAGAATTTGTAAAGGAAATTGAAAAAGAATTATTTGAACTTTACAAAGATGAAAATCTAACTATTAAGCCACCACAACTTGAAAAAAGAGGTGGGTCTTATTATAGTGATGCAGCTTGTAGACTTATAACTTCAATTTATAATGATACAAGAGATATTCAACCAGTTGATACTAGAAATAATGGAGCAATTCAAGGTATTTCAAATGATTCAGTTGTTGAGATTTCATGTATTATTACAAAGGATGGTCCAAAGCCTATAGTTGTAGGTAAACTTCCAGTAGGAGTTAATGGACTTGTTCAGCAAATCAAAACTTTTGAAAGATTAAGTGTTGAAGCAGCAGTTGAGGGGAATTATGGTAAGGCATTGCTTGCACTTGCAGGAAATCCACTTACTTCATCTGATAAAGTTGCAAAAATTGTTTTAGATGAACTTTTAGAAGCTCATAAAGAATATTTACCAACTTTCAAAAAGTATTTTGAAAAAAAGAATAGTTAAAATATTAGTGTGCTAGGGATTCTTAGTACACTTTTTTTGCAACTTTAAATATAAAATTACATATTTTAATAGTAGGAAATTAAGAGGAGATGATAAATTTATGCCAATAAGTACAAATTTATTTTTATGCTTTCCTACTATGGAGAGTGAGAAGTTTTTTATTAGAGAAGTTAAAGATTGTGACTATTTAGATATTAAAGAAATTTATGATAATCAATTTTTGCATATGTATAATAATGTTCCGTATATTGAAAATAGAGCTGATTCTAAGGATTTAATTTTTGGAGTTAGGGAGAGTTATTATAATAGTGAATCTATTCTTTGGGTTGTTGAGGATAAGACAACAGGTGAGTGTATGGGAATTATAAACTTATCAGAGATATCAGAACTTAGTAGTAAGGGGGAAATAGCTTTTGCACTTAAAGAAGAGAATATAAATAAGGGAATTATGGAAGAGGCTATGTTTGTTGTAACAGAGGAACTAATAAATATTTATTTGTTTAATAGGATAGAGGCAAATATTAACGTAGAAAATATACCACATATAGATGTTTATAATACAGTTTCTTTTGTTATAGAAGGTGAAAGAAATGATTATCTTTATAATGAAGAATTTGACGTTTATATGGATTGTTATATATTTGCGAGAGTAAAAGTTTAAGTTAAGTTGAAAGGTTAGTGTGGTATGGAAAAGTTGATTTTAGTTATTATGTGTATTTTTTTTCTTATGGGTGGAGTAGATTATATTTTAGGAAATAAGTTTGGTCTTGGTGAAAAGTTTAAAGAGGGGATAGAATCAATAGGGCTTTTAGTTTTATCTATGACGGGTATTTATGCTATATCACCTATCATAGGTAAAGTTTTAAGAAATATCTTTGTTCCGATTGGTGAAAAATTTGGTATGGACGTTTCAGTTTTCCCATCTATGTTTTTAGCTATTGATATGGGGGCACTTGGGATAAGTAGTGAGATTTCAAGCAGTGAAGAAATGTACATAGTTTCAGGAGTTATTATTGCATCAACACTTGGGGCAACTCTTAGTTTTTCAGTTCCTTTAGCACTTGGTCTTGTTAAAAAAGAAAGTTCAAGTTTCTTAACTAAGGGAATGATTTATGGAATTGCAACTATGCCTATTGCTCCATTATTTGCTGGGATATATTTAGGTGTAGATTTAAAAAGTCTGGTTGTAAATTTAATTCCTTTATTTATTTTAACTGGAATTTTGATTGTAGGTATACTTAAATATGAGCATATTACTCAAAAGATATTTTCATATTTTTCTAGGGGAATACTTATGATAAGTCTTATAGCGCTTATGCTTATGGGGATTAATTCAATTCTTGGTGTAGAGTTAATTAAAGGTATGATTCCTATAAATGATGCACTTTCTGTTGCTGGAAAGATTGGTATATTTTTAGCAGGGGCTTATCCATTTTTAGAAGTTATAACTAGATTCTTTGGGAAAATATTTTCAGGAATAGCAAAACTTTTAGGAGTTAATAATGATTCTGTTATTAGTATTTTTGCAGGAATGATTAGTAATATAATTATTTTTCAAAACTTTGAGAATTTAGATGATAAGGGGAAAATAATGTGTAGTGCTTTTAGTGTGAGTGGAGCATTTGTTTTAGGTGGGCAACTTGGGTTTGTTGCATCAGAAGTTCCAGATTATATAGGTGTGTATATTATCTCAAAATTACTTGCAGGAATTTGTGCAATTTTGATGGTTATACTTATGAGTTCAAAGAAAAAAGTATATAATAATGTATAGTTTTAAACATGAAAAAGCTCAACAACACTTCAAAATGTTGTTGAGCTTTCTTATTTTTTACCAAGTTTATAAATTTGAGCGTAAGCATCAAGTGTTGTTTTAGCTGTATTCTCCCAAGAAAAGTTTTTTGAAAGTTCAAAGCAAGTTTTAGCATAAGTTTCTCTAAGGGAATTATTATTTAATAGATTTATTAGTTTATCTTCTAAATCATTACTATCGGTTGGATTAAATAGTAAGTCTTTTATTTTCACAACTTCAGGTATTGATGTTAGATTAGATGCAAGTACAGGAGTTCCACAGCTCATTGCTTCTAGTGGTGGAAGTCCAAATCCTTCATAGAATGATGGATATACAAATAAAGTACAGGCACTATATATTGTTGGAAGGTATTCTTCTTCAAGAAATCCTGTGAAAATAATATTATCTTTATTTTTAAGTTTAGAAGCAAGTTCTTGTAGTCTAAGTCCTTCACCTCTTAGTCCACCAACAATTAGTAATTTAGTATTAGAGTTTAATTTTTTTAAGATTCTATCAAAGCTTTCTATAAGTCCTTGTACATTCTTTCTAGGACTAAAACCACCAATATACATTATATAATCACCAGTGAAATTAAACCTCTCCTGCACAGATTTTAAGTCCATAATTTTATTGGAAAGTTTATATTCAGAATTTGCAGCAAGTGGTGTTACAAAGATTCTCTCACTTGGAAAGCTTGGGAAAAATTTTAAGATATCTCTTTTAGAGTATTCTGAAACAGTAAGTATTCCATCACAAGCTTCTATTATGTGTGGAACTTTTTTTATAAAGTTTTTAAGGTAACCAGGTCCTGTTGTTTCAGGTAGAACATATGGTATAAGGTCATGTATTGTTGCTATGTTTAATGTATTTTGGTTATCAGATAGTCCTATACCATTTTGAGGTATATGGAATATGTTAATATTTTTATCATTCGCATATTTTGGCATATAAAATTCTTCAAAAAAAGTTTTATGTTTTTTTGAGCACATAAGTATTTTTGTATTTTCACTTTGGTAATCTTTATAATTTGGTCCTGAGCAAAATAAATGATATTCATTTGTTTTATCAATAGATACAAGTCCATTTAAAAGGTTATGAGTATAAGTGCCAATTCCAGTTCCTCTATACCAGCTAGCACCTCTTGAATCAATAAGTATTTTCATAAAGTGTTCACTTCCCATCTTACTTATAATATTAATAATATTATTAAAGTCCTTTAAGTGTGAATGTAACAAGGTAGAATTTTGCACATATAATGAAATAAATTGTTTTTAGGAGGTTATCTCATGGATTTTGAAATGGTTAAAAGATTAGTTCAAGATAACTATAGAATAACGGTAAGCAAAATTAGTAAGAAGAAAAATGTTTATAAAGTAACAGCAGGTTTTAGAGAGTATTGTTTGAAGGTAATAAAATATGAGTTTGATCATTTTAATTTTATTGTATCTGCAATAAAACATTTAGAAAAATCAGGTTTTAAGAATACACCTAAAATAATTAGAAATAAAAATCATAAAGATTATATAAAGTTTGATGATTGTTACGCTTATTTAACTGAATGGATGGATGTAAAAGAAGTAAGTTATGAGAATGATGATGAACTTTTAAAGACAGCTAAAAAGGTTAAAGAACTACATAGCTTTAGCAAGGGATTTGTTTTAAATGAATCTATGAAGCCTAGAGTTGGATGGGGAACTTGGGACACAGTTTTTGAAACTAGAATATCAGAAATTTTAGATTTTAAAAAAAGAATAGGTCAAAAGGCTCAAAAATCAAAATTTGATGAGTTATACCTTAGTGTGATTGATGAGGAAGTTAAAAAAGGAGAAGAGGCTATTTTAAAAATTAGGGAGAGTAATTATATTGATTATATGAATAAGGAAGTAATGAACCTTAGTTTTTGTCATCATGATTTAGCACATCACAATATATTAATTGGAAATGATGAGGAAGTTAATATAATTGATTTTGATTACTGTATTCTTGATTCACATTTGCATGATTTAGCGAGTCTTTGTATGAGAGCAATGAGAAATGGTAATTGGGAAATAGAGAAGTATGAGTTGATAACAGATGCTTATGGAGAAGTTACAAAAGAAGAAGAGAAAATTATGCTTGGATTTTTGAAGTTCCCACAAGATTTTTGGCAAGTTGGACTTCAATATTACTGGGAACAGTTATCTTGGAGTGAGGAAAGATTTCTTGGAAGACTAACAAATTATATTAGTGATAGAGAAAATAGAAATGATTTTCTTATAGCACTTGAGGAAAGGAGTAAGTAATTTTCTATGAGAAGAGAAGATTTACTACAAAAATTTCTTCTAAGTGAGGATATATATATATCTACGAAAGAAGAAACTAGGGAAAAGTTTGATATCTATAATAGTATTGATTGTATTTCAAGATTTCATAACAGTCTTAAGGGAAAGAAAAATTATACTATTGGTCTTATAAGTGAGGCTGGAAGAATTAGAAGTGAACAGAAAATCTTACTTAGAAGAGTTATAGAATTTTCAAGTGAGGTATCAATAGATTTAAGTGAGCTTATTAAATACTCAAGGGAATGCATTGAATATATTTCAGATGAGGAGTTTATATCTCTTATAGAAAGAGCTTACAAAAATTCAGAGATAACGCTTGGAAAAGTATATCCTAATATTGAGAATAGAGATGATAAGATTTTTGTTTGTGATGTTAGTAAAATTAGATTTGGAATGGTTGAGGATGATTTAATAAAGCTTTTGAGAAGAACTGCACATAAAAAACTAGAAAATGATAGAACTGATATGATAGAAGAATTTCTTTTAAAAGAAGATTTATCAGATATAAGTAGGCGATATATAAAATCTACTTTAGCATTTCCAACAAATATTTTAGTGTATATTTCTAATTGTTATCTTAGAGATTTTAAAGATGAAGAAAAGATAAGAGAAAATATATTAAAGATTAAAGAGCGTTATAGTGTTTTTTAGGAGGGGATTATGATTAGGGTTAAATATAGGGATGCAAAATATCTTTGTAAATATGATTTAGATGTAGAATTTTTTAATGAATTATCACTTAATATAAATGATTTGTGGCCAACACGAAATATTTTTATTTTAGATTGTGATGAAGGTAAAAAAATACTTAAAATAATTAATTATGATGAAGAAAAATTATCTTTTATAACAGAACTTTTAGATTATCTTAAAAAAGGGTATGAGGGTGTTTTAAGTATTAATAAGTTTGAAGATGGAAGGTATCTAGTTGAGAGAAATGGAAGTAAATATATTTTGTTAGATTTGATTGAGGGAATTGAGTGTAATTTAAATAATCCTTTAGATGTAGAAGCAGCATCTAAAGCAATAGCAAAACTTCATATAGCAGGTCTAGGGGTATTAAATAATCTAAGTGAAAGAAGTATGGAGAAAATTTCACTTGGGAATTTAGCAGAAAGATTCAATGAAGGGATTGTAAGTCTTAATAAGTGTAAAAAACTTGCACAGCTTAAAAAGTATAAGAATGAATTTGATGAAATGTTTTTAGCAAATGTTGATTATAATATAATTTCTATGGAACTTGCAGTAGAAAAGTTAGAAAAGAGTAAATATAAAAGTTTATGCTTAGATAAGTCTATTATAACTGTATGCCATAACGATCTTGCATATCATAATATGATAGTAAATGCTGGGTATGTTAATTTTATAGATTTTGATTATTCAAATGTTGACCTTAGGATATTAGATGTTTTTAACTTTACTATAAAAACACTTAAAAAGCATGCTTTCAGTTATGAAGTATATAAAGGAATAATAAGTGATTATAATAGTATTTCGAGGCTTTCAGAAGATGAGATAGAGATATTGAAAATACTAATATTATATCCAAGTGACTTTAATACTATTAGTAGAAATTATTATTTTGCATTAAAGGATTGGAGATATGAGAGTTACTTAAATAAACTTGAAAATAAAATTCTTTATAGAAAAGAGAAAGAACTTTTATTTAATAAAATAGAGCGTGATTCAAATTAGAAAAGTAGCTACTTTTAAAATTATTAAAAGTAGCTACTTTTTATTTTGCGATTTTAGAGTAGGCAAGTATAGTCTCTATCGCAGTACTTCTCCAATTATATTTTGAGGCTTGTTTTAAACCTTTATCTATGAGTATGTTTTTGAATTTTTCATCAGTAAGGATGTTATAAATATTGCTTGCTATATCATCTGAATCATAAGGATTTATAAGTATAGCAGCACCTTCTACGACCTCTGGAATAGATGTTATATTTGAAGTTATAACAGGTATACCAGATGCCATAGCTTCAAGTGGAGGAAGTCCGAATCCTTCGTAGAATGATGGATATACAAGAAGTGATGCAGCATTATAAATTGCAGGCATATGGTTAACTTCTATAAATCCTGTGAAAATAACTTTAGACTCAATACCTAGTTCTATTGCTTTGTTTTTATAAATTTCATATGAAATTCCTTTATGGCCAACTATAACAAGTTTTATATCTTTAGAAAGTTTAGAATAGATAAGGCTAAAAGCTTCAATAATTCCTATTATATTTTTTCGAGGACTAAACCCTCCAACATATAAAATATAATCATTTGAAATACCATAAGTATCACTTATAAATTTTTTACATGCAACTTTATCAAGAACTTTATACTGGCTCTCAGCAGCTAGATGCGTAACAAAAATTTTATCACGTGGGAATCCAAGTGTTTTATGAATATCTTCTTTAGAAAAATTAGAAACAGTTATAATCCCACTTGTGTTTTCTAATATTTTAGGCATTTCAGTATCAAAAAGTTTTAAGTAGTTATCACTAACAGTTTCACGCATTTTAAGTGGAATAATATCATGAAGTGTTATGATTTGTGGGACATCTATGTTTTCTATAATACCTATACCATTTTGTGGTGTGTGATAAATATTTGAATCAAGTTCAATATTGTTTGGTTCTTTTATATCATTCCAAAAATTTTTTTTCATTAGTTTTTCTGAAAAGGTTAATCTAAGATTAGAATTTAAATTAATATCAAGTTCTGAATTTTCAGAGATAAAAAGGTTATATTCATTTATTATATCTATATTATTTATATTGTTTAGCAGTTGATAAGTATAGTTCCCTATACCTGTTCCTCTATAAAGAGTTGATGCTCTGCCATCTATTGAAATCTTCATTATAAATCCTTTCAGTATAGCTATATATTCATTATATTATTTATTAGAAGAATTTGTTAATAAATAAAGGTAGATTGACATATAAATATATAGGGGGTGAATAATTATGATGAGGGAATTAGAAATTGAGCGACAGTTTGACATAAAAATAGAATCACAGAAGCCGAGCAAAGGGATTTATCACCTTAAAACTAATAAAGGGGATAGGTGTTTAAAAAGAATAAATTATGGAACTCAAAAATTATTATTTGTATATGGGGCTAAGGAACATCTTATAAGTAATGGGTTTGAGAATGTAGATAGATACTATTTAAATACAGAGGAAGAGCCATTTGCATTAGTAAATGAAGATTTATATACTTTATCAGAGTGGATTGAAGGTAGAGAGTGTGATTTTCACAGTCTTGATGATGTAAAACTTGCAGCAGAGCATTTAGCATTATTACATGAGGCAAGTAAAGGATATGATCCACCAGAAAATTCAAAACTTAAAACAGATATAGGCAGATGGCCTACTCTTATGGATAAGAGAATTAAAGCACTTTCAAAAATGAGAGATATGGCTAGAAAGAAGAACATAAAGCAAGATTTTGATTTAACTTATGTGAAAACAGTAGATTTTTATAGAAATTTAGCTATAAGAGCATCAAAGCTATTATTAAGTTCTGAGTATAATACAATTTGTGAAAAAAGTGAGGAAGAAAAAGTATTTTGTCATCATGACTACACATATCATAATATAGTTATAGATGCTAATAATAAACTTCATATTTTAGATTTTGATTATTGTAAAAGAGAAATAAGAACATTCGATATAGCTAATTTTATGATAAAAGTTCTTAAAAAAGTTGATTGGGATATTGAATATGCAAAGGCTATTATAGAAACATATAATAGTGTATCAAAAATTGAAGAAGCAGAATATAAAATTATATTAGTATTTCTACTTTTTCCACAAAGATATTGGAGACTTGCTAATAGACATTATTATAATGAAGTAACTTGGGCAAATAATACTTTTTCTAAGAAGATACAAAATATAATAAATGAGAAAGATTTATATATGCAATTCATTGATGATTTTAAAAAAGAGTACAATATTTTAGAATAGATTAAGAAAGTAATGAGAATGAAAATTTCTTATTACTTTTTTATTTTTAGAACAAAAAATATAGAGGTAGCATAGTATAATCTTATATGTTTAAAAAAGAGGTGATACTTATGGATGTTGGAGATTATGTTGTTAGAAAATCATATGGAAAAGATGTTATTTTTAAAATAATTGATATTAAAAAGAATGATGATGGCAGTGTTACCTATATATTAAAAGGCAATAGTATAAGAATACTTGCAGATGCTAGAGTAGATGACTTAGAAGAGGTTAATAACGATTTTGAAACAGATATGGATAAAATGTTTAATACTAGAGTTAATAAAGTTATAAAAAATGCTATAAGTAGAAGAGGTGATGGGGGAAAACCTCCCAGTATCAAAAAAGATAGAGGTGGAAAATCAGCAAAAATAGTTAAAAAAGACAATTTAGTTTTTGGTAGACCAGGAAAAATTCTTCATATTGATGGAGATGTTGATTATCTAGATAATTGTTTGAAGGTTTATAAGCAATTACAGCTTGAAGCCGAAGGGTTTGCTATTAGTGAAAGTGAGCAACCAATAAAAATTTTAGAAATTGTTAAGTTAGTTAAGCCAGACATAGTTGTGTTAACAGGACATGATGGTCTATTTAAACATAAAGGTGATTATTTAGATGAAAGCAGTTATAGAAATTCTAAGTTTTTTATAGAAGCTGTCAAAATACTTAGAGGATATAATTCAAGTTATGATGAACTTGTTATTTTTGCAGGTGCATGTCAATCTTTTTATGAGGGGATTTTAGATGCAGGTGCAAATTATGCTAGTTCACCAAGTCGTGTGCTGATACATTGTCTTGATCCAGTGTTTATTTGCGAAAAAGTTGCATATACAGGACTTGATAAGGTTGTAGCAATTACAGAAGTCATAGAGAATACTATTACTGGTATAAAAGGGATTGGTGGGCTTCAAACAAGAGGGAAATATAGAGAAGGTTACCCAAAATCTCAATATATATAATAGTTTAGGAAAAAATAGATTTTTTTGAATAAAATCCTGAAAAACGCTAATAATAACTGAGAAATGTTAAAAAAAATATATTGACAAAAATATTACTTTGGTGATAAAATATATAATTTGATTGACATCCAAAGATTTACAGTATATACTAAAATGAAGAAAGAGGGTGTTAAAATGGAGAAAAATAGAACAGTATCTTCTATAAAGAAAACATTAGAGAGCCATCTAGGTGAGAAAGTTATGCTTAAAGCTAACGGAGGCAGAAAAAGAGTTTTAGTCAATGAGGGAGTACTTGAGAGTGTTTATGCAAGTATTTTTGTAATTAGATTAGAAAAAGATACGCAAAGAACGGTAACATATAGTTATTCAGACGTACTTACAAATACAGTTCAATTAGATTTTGAAATTTAATAGAATATAGTAAAAAAAGCTCCTCTGGCGAACAGGGGTTTTTTTTTGCGTAAAAAAAGAAAGATGGTGGGTTTCCATCTTTCAACTATGGTATAAAAGGGTATTGAGAATTTATGAGAGGTTATATGGTCAATAACCACCTTAATAATACGACATTTTCTGATAAGTGTCAACTGAAAAAGAGTTAAAATTCGACAAAAAATGATATAAGATTTGTAATGTGAAAGTTTAGTTATAAAAAAATCGATATATTCTAAAAAAAATTTCAAAAAAGTGGAATTAAAATAGATTTAGTTTTATATATTATAGTAGGTAGAATATAGGAGGTACGATATGGCTAATTTAGATCTTATAAAAGAAAATGTAGAACTTCAAATACAGGTTGGAAGGAGTTCGAATGTAGATATACTTCAAGAAGAGTATCTTATATCAGACACACTTCCAGATGTAGGAAGAATTTTATCGGTTGATGTTGATAAAAAAATAACTAAAGCAGAAGTTTTTGATGGGAAAGTACTTGTTGAAGCTGATGTTAGATTTAGCATTATTTACTTATCAGAAGAAGAAGATGGTAGCGGAGTAAATACAGCTGTCTATAAAAATAAGTTATCAAACTTCATAGACATATTAGGTGCTGAGCAAGGTATGCTTTGCAATGTGGAGTGTGAGCTAGAACATATAAATTCGACTCTTGTTAATGAAAGAAAGATAAATATTGAAGCTTATTTTAAATCAGTAGCAGATGTTTATAAGCAAGAAGAATTTAATTTTGTTAAAAGTGTAGATAATAGAAATGATATTCAGGTTATTAAAAAGACTGAAAAAGTAGATAAATTTATCTATACAGGATCAAAAAGAATTTCGGAAAAATCAGAATTAGAGGTTAGTATGGATAAAGGTCAAGTTGAAAAAATTATTAAATTTGATTATTTAGTTCATAAAAAAGATGTTAGGATTACTGATGATAAAATAAGATATTCTTGTTATATTAATGTTGATTTAATGTATAAGTCATTAGATTCAAAAGAACTGAATTTATTAAATAAAGATATCTTTATATCAGATGAAGAAGATATAGTTGGTCTTAATTCAGAGTATAATTGTGATTATGACTTTAAGGTTGCTAATGCAGACTTTTCAGTGAATCAAAATGATTTAGGTGAAGATAGAATAATAGTTTTAAATTTTGATATTAATACAAATGTAAAAGTTTCAAAATTAGAAGAAATAGAAGTTATTGAAGATGCTTATTCACCAGAGAAGAGTTTAAACCTTATAAAAGAAAAGGCAGAGTTTAAAATTAGACTTGGCGAAGGCTTTACAGAGGCAATTTCTAAAGAGAATATAAGTGTTGAGGGTGATGAACCAGTTCAGATAATAAGTACCAGAGGTGAGGTTGTTTCTGTTGACTCTAAAATTTCAGGAAGCAATATAAATATTGATGGAATATTAAAAGTTAAATGTCTTTATAAAACTATAAATGCAGATGTTGGGTATGGAGCTTTAGATGTTGAACTTCCGTTTTCAGCATGTATAGAGATAGCAAATTTAACAGACGAAATGGAAGTTTGTATTAAATCTACGCTAGAGAGCTTAGAATCAGCTATAGAAGCTGGAACAATAGCACTTAAGGGAATAATATCATTTAATGCAAAAGCTTTATATAAAGAAGTTAAAGAGTATATTCATTGTATAGAAGAAGATGAAGAAGAAAATGTTGAACCTAAGAAAGCATCAGTTGTTATTTATGTAATTCAGTGTGGAGATACTATTTGGAAACTTGCTAAAAAGTATAAAACTACAATGGAATCAATAGCTACTATAAATGGAATTGATTTAGAAGATGAGCTTATGATTGGTACAAAAATTATAATACCAGGAAGAGCTATAATTTAAGTTTAATAGTTTGAATTAAGAACACATAAAACATTTGTTTTATGTGTTCTTTTTTTGTATGGAAAAATAAAAAAATGGTAAAAATAAATAGAAGGTAGAATACTGTTTGAGGAGGGGAATTAAAAGTGAAAATACTTATGGACGAAAAGTTTAGTACAAGCAAAGAACTATTAAAAATAAAATTGCAAGGACCATCTACAAGAGCTATATATAATAGTGCAAAAGCTGAAGGATTGCCTATTATTGAAATTGGTAATGGGATTTATCAAATTGGATATGGAGAGAAGGGAAGAGTTTTTAATGATACGATAGGAAGCAATACAAGTGCTATTGCAGTTGAGATATGTAGAGATAAGTGTATAACTAAAAAGATATTAGAAATGAATAGTATTCCAGTTGTGAAAGGTGAATGTGTTGATGATAATACAAAACTTTTAGAAATTGCACATTGTAAAGGCTATCCAGTAGTTTTAAAGCCACAATTTGGTTCAAATGGCTCTGGTGTAGTTGTTAATATAAAAAGTGATATAGAGCTTCTTAAGGCTTATGAACTGATATCAGAAAAAACAAAAGATATTATAATAGAGGAATTTATTGAGGGTAGAGATTATAGGGTTTGTGTTGTAGATTATAAAGTTGTGGCAGTATCTCAAAGAATACGACCATATGTAATTGGAGATGGGATTAAAACTATAAAAGAATTAATTGATGATTTAAATAAAGATATTTTAAGAGGTATGAATTGTGAAAGACCATTAACCAAGATTAAGCTTAGTAAAGAGCTTGATATTTATTTGAAGAAAAATAAGCATGATATAAATGAAATTATAAAAAAGGATGTAAAAGTTATACTAAGAGAAAATGCTAATTTATCAACAGGTGGATTTGCAGAAGATGCTACAGATTTAATAAGTGAAGAAAATATTAAAATATGTGAAAGAGCAGCTAAAGCGTTAGGTCTTGATATATGTGGAATTGATATATGTACAAATAATATATCAAAGTCATTAGAGTTATATGGAGGTATTATTGAGGTGAATGCAGCACCAGAAATAAGAATGCATGAATGCCCAACAAAAGGACTAGCAAGAAATGTTTCAAAGGAAATACTAAAGAGTATGTATAAAACAGGCTTTGATAATATACCACTTATATCATTAATAGGAACTAGTGGGAAAGCTATAACAACAAGGCTTATTTCATATGTAATATCACTTATGGGATATACTGTGGGGATGAGGACAATGGATGAAGTTTCTATTGGAGAAGATATTATATCAAAAAGTGATACAGCGAGTAAAAGTATTAAGTCAGTTTTAATTAATAAGGAAGTAGAGTTTGCAATTTTAGAAAGTAGTAAAGCGGAAATTATGAAAAGCGGTTTAGAGTATGATATAGCAGATGTTGGAGTGATAAATAATAATTTAGATGAAAGTAAGGAAGAAGATTATGATAGTGATAAGTCAGTAAGTATGGAATCTTTAGTTATTGAAAGTGTAAAAAAAGATGGATATGCAGTTATAAATGCTGATGATTGTCAGAGTAAGTTTATGATTGAAATAGCTAGGTTACATGAGGTTAAAACAATATTATTTTCAGTAAATAAAGATAATAAATATATATTAGAAAATAAAAGGATGGGGAACCCTACTGTGTATCTAGATGATGAATTTATAGCTGTGCATAATAGAAATAAGGAATATAAGATTTGTGATTATAGATATATGCCAATAATGTTAGAAGATGAGTGCAATAAATATAATGCCTTAGCAGCTTGCTCGGCACTTGTTGGTATAAATATGGATTATGCTATTATATCAAAAGGTTTTTTAGAGTTTGAAAATCGTGTGAAAGATGATATCTAAACTTTGATGAAAGTCTTACGAATATAACAATAATAACTTTCTATGAAAAGTATAGTGAAAATATTAAAATGGTAAATAGTTAATAAATTTAATAGGAAAAAAATATTAATATTTTGAAGGAACAGAAAAAAATCTGTTTCTTTATTTAATTTTCCTTTATATTTAGATTATAAAACATTATAATAAGCTTAATAAATCAGTTAACTTTACTAGAAAGGTTGTAGAGATATGAAGAGAAAGGCATACGCAAAAATAAATATTGCCCTTGATGCGGTTGGAAAAAGAGAAGATGGATATCATTTACTTAGAATGATAATGCAAACAGTGGATATATATGATGAAATTGAACTTAAAAAAAATAATACTAATAAAATAAATGTAACTACAGATAAATATTATTTACCGACAGATGAGAAAAATTTAGCGTTTAAAGCAGCAAAGTTATTTAAAGATACCTATGGAATAAAAGATGGGGTTGATATTAGTATAAAGAAAAACATTCCAGTTTCAGCTGGTATGGCAGGTGGTAGCAGTGATGCAGCAACTGTTTTATTTTTAATGAATAAAGTATTTAATAAAAATATTAGTAAGACCTCTTTAGAAAAGCTTGCAGTTAAGATTGGTGCTGATGTACCTTATTGTATAGATGGTGGAACTGCACTTTGTGAAGGTATTGGTGAAAAAATTACAAAGTTAAAACCTTTCAAAGATAAAATATTAATTGTTGTTAAGCCTAATTTTGGAGTTTCAACAAAGGATATTTATAGAGATTTAGATATAACAAAGATTCATAAGCATGCAGATATTGATGGAATCATTAGATGTATGGGCAGAGATGAGTTATATGGAGTTTCTACAAGAATGAGAAATGTACTAGAGAATGTAACTATTAAAAAACATAGAGTTATAAGAGAAATAAAAGATGAAATGAGAAATGCAGGTGCTGTTGGAACAATGATGAGCGGTAGTGGACCAACTGTTTTTGGATTCTTTGAAGATATGTTAGTTGCTCAAAAGGCATATGATAGAATGAAAAGTTTATACTCGCATAATGATGTTTTTATAACAAGAACTATATAAAATAAAAATATTTTTTGAAATTTAGAATAAAGTGTATAAAAAAAACACTCCTTGGCTATTATTTAGTTATCAGGGGGTGTTTTAATATGAAAAAAATAATTTTAGGTATAGTAAGTTTAGTAATATTAATAGGTGGCTTTATAGCTATAAATGGAAATAGTGTACAAGTTACAAGTATGGAAGGTATAAGTGAAAAGATAATTAGATTTCATGTTCTTGCAAATAGTGATTCAGATAAGGATCAAGAGTTAAAGCTTAAAGTAAGAGATGAAGTTATAGGATATATGACACCAATATTAAATGAATCAAAATCTTTAAATGAGTCAAGAGAACTTTTATTAAGCAATCAAGAAAAGGTTATAGAGATTGCAAAAGAAGTTATAAAAAAAGAAGGATATGACTATGACGTAAATGTAGAACTTGCTATGACAAATTTCCCAGTAAAAACATATGGTAATGTTACACTTCCACAGGGAGAGTATGAAGCATTTAGAGTTTTAATAGGTGAGGCTAAAGGTGAAAATTGGTGGTGTGTTATGTTTCCACCATTATGTTTTATAGATATGAGCAAAGGGCAGATTAGTTATGAAAAAAGTGAAGAGCAGTTATCAGGGGTTTTAACAGAAGAGGAACAAAGTTTGATAACAGACTCAGAAGATAGTAAAATAGAATTTAGGTTTAAAATAGCAGATTTATTTAAAAATAAATAGCAAATTAATAAGAGGTGATATAAATGATTAAAAAAGCGAATATTTCAATATCAAGTATGCAAATGAATGATAAAGATCAGGTTGTAGAAGTTATAACTCCAGGAACTTTTGAGATTTTAGAAAATGGATTTAAAGCTACATATGAAGAAAGTGAAATTTCAGGAATGCAAGGAACAATGACTAGCATTATTATTGCTGATGAAAAAGTTATATTAGAAAGAACTGGTAGTACAGAAACAGTAATGACATTTGAGAAAAGTGGAAGTAATGTATGTTTGTATAATACTCCATATGGTGTATTAGAAATGACAACAAATACAAATGACTTAGCTATAGAGATTACTGAAAATGGTGGGAAAGTGAAAATTGAGTACGATTTAGTGGTTTCAGGACAAGATTCTATAAGTACAAGTCTTAAGCTTGATATTAAAGTTATATAACAATGGATGTTATATAACTTAATTTTTTTATAACAAGATATTTAATAAATATCTTGTTTAATACAGATAATAAGTATTATAATTAGAGTAATATTTAGAAAAAATTATAGTTATACATATAATTCTTCTTCAAATTTCAGAGTGAATCATATCTTAAATATTTATATAGATTGAAGTTTATATAATAAAATCCTGATTATATTTCCCAAAAATAAAAAAATAGGAGGTGCTTATTTAGTGAGTAATTATGAGAAAATGACTCTTGTTGAGTTAAAAGTAATCGCTAAAGAGTTAAGCATTAAAAACATATCTAAAAAGAAAAAAAGTGAGTTAATAGAGGCTATAAAAGAAGTTAAACCTGCTGATTTAATAAATGCACAAGAAAATTCATTAGAACAAAATACAATTGAAAAAGATGGTATTGTTCTAAGAGAAAAAATATCAGTAAAAGTTACAGAACCAGTAAAAGGCATAGAATCAGAAGTTAAAGCTAAAGTGTATCATAATCCATATCAAGATAGAAATTACGATAATAGAGTTAAAAAAATTAATGTATCAGAAAATAATCAAGATATTGAACTTAATAATACAGAGAATAAAGTGATTAATAATCCATATAGAGATAGAAATTATGATAATAGGGTTAGTAGTCCAGAAAAAAGTATTGATGAAAGTATCGATATAAATGAAAAGAAAGAAGAATTTAAAACACTTGTTAGTACATCAGAGAATTCAAGAGGAATACTTGAAATACTAGAGAGTAATAGTTTTGGTTTTTTAAGAGGTCAAAATTATTTAACAGGTGATGATGATATATATGTTTCACCATCTCAAATAAGAAGATTTAATCTTAGAACTGGTGATGAAGTTATAGGGAAGGTTAGAGAAGCAAAAGATGGAGAGAAGTTTAGAGCACTTTTATATGTTGAAAAAATAAATGGTGATATGCCAGAAGTTGCTATAAATAGAAAAAGTTTTGAAAAACTTACACCTATATATCCAAATGAAAGATTAAGACTTGAAACTGATTTTAGTGGAGATGTAAGTTCAAGACTTATGGATATAGTTTGCCCAATCGGTAAGGGACAAAGAGGGATGATAGTTGCACCTCCTAAAGCTGGTAAAACTACAATGCTTAAAAGAGTTGCACAAAATTTAATGAAAAATTATCCAGATATAACACTTATAATGCTTTTAGTTGATGAAAGACCTGAAGAGGTAACTGATATGAAAAGAAGTATAAGAGGAGAAGTTATTTATTCAACATTTGATGAAGAACCACAAAACCATGCAAAAGTTTCAAGAATTGTTTTAGAGAGAGCAAAAAGACTTGTTGAACATGGGAAAGATGTTATAATTCTTATGGATTCACTTACCAGACTTTCAAGAGCTTATAACTTAACAGTAACACCAAGTGGTAGAACTTTATCAGGAGGGCTTGACCCAGGTGCTTTAGTAATGCCTAAAAAATTCTTTGGAGCAGCTAGAAACATAGAAGAAGGTGGAAGTCTTACAATTCTTGCAACAGCTTTAGTTGATACAGGAAGTAGAATGGATGATATGATATTTGAGGAATTTAAGGGAACTGGTAATATGGAAGTTCATCTTGATAGAAAACTTCAAGAGAGAAGAATATTCCCAGCAATTGATATTTATAAATCGGGAACAAGAAAAGATAATTTATTACTTGATTCAGATGAGAGAGTAGTTGCTGATGCAATAAGAAAAACTATGTATAGAGAAGAACAAGCAGAGAGTACAACAGAAAGATTAATTAATTTATTATATAAAACAAAAAATAATAAAGAATTTATTGAAATGTATAGAGCTCTGATGAATAAGCAAAAATAAAAAAAACCTCAAAGTTAAATTAGAATTTAACTTTGGGGTTTTTTATTGCTTAAATCATTAAAAAGCTGAATAGTTTGGTCTATTGAATAATTTTCTGATAGACGTTTCATATTAAGTTTTAGTGATTGTAATTTTTCAGGATTTAAAATTAAATCATTTATTATACTATTTAGTGTAGTTAGATTTTTAACTCTGATAGCAGCCTGTTCTCTAACTAAAAGTTTAGAATTATCTGTTTCCTGTCCTGGAATTACAAATGGGATTATCATTGGTAGCGCTTTATGTATAGATTCTGTTGTTGTTAGCCCACCAGGTTTAGTTATGATAAGATCCATTGAATCCATAATAGTTGATACTTCTGTTGTAAACCCAAAGATTTTTAAGTTCGGATTATTTGGATATTTAGATTCAAGCGAATTTTTAAGCTCTATATTTTTACCACAAATTAATGTTATTTTTATATCATTAGTATTAGTCACTAAGTGTTTTAAAACTTTTGAAATTCCAGAAAGACCCATACTACCACCCATAACTAATATATTAAATGGTCTAGGATTAGTTTTAGGAGTTTCATATCTAGCATAAAAGGCTTGACCGACAGGTATACCTATTGGAAAAACATTTTCACTTAAAACACCAAAGCGAGTAAGTTCTTGTTTAGTATACTCACTACCAGTTATATAAGCATTAATTTGATCGCTATAATAGGTATAGTGAGGTTTAAAATCAGTAATTATAGAAACTGTAGGAATATTGATAATTCCTTTCCTAGATAAAGCCCCTAAAATACAAACCGCAAGTGGGTGAGTACAGGCAATAACATCAGGATTAAACTTATTTATATAATCAACAGTCTTTTTTATAGGTTCACGAAGAAAAAATTCTAGAACACTATTAACTGGTTTGAAATCGCTAATAGCATAGCAAAATCCATATATGTAAGGAAAGATTTTAGCTGATAATTCATACCCACCAACTACAAAGTCATTTACAGTTTTACTTTTTTCTAAAAAATCGAATATATCAACTTCATCATATTCAGTTTTAAGAATTTCTTTTAAAGATTTAGCTGCTTGATTATGGCCTTCACCAGTAGCAGTAGTTAAAATTAAAATTTTTCGCATAAAATTATTCACTCTTTCATTCATTTAAAATTTAATTAATATAATAACATATAAGGTCGTTACTTAAAAGAAATTATAGATGCTATTAAGAAAAAATGGGAAAGACTAAGTCTTTCCCATTTTAAAATATTATTTGTTAAGGTTAAATCTTTTGTTGAATTTATCAACTCTTCCACCGATATCAACAAGTTTTTGTTTACCTGTGTAGAATGGGTGACATTTAGCACATATATCAACTTTTAATTCTTCTTTAACTGATCCTGTTTCGAATGTGTTTCCACATGCGCACTTAACCACCGCGTTAGCGTGGTATACTGGATGTATGCCTTCTTTCATGATTTTCACCTCTTTAATTTCAATTTAAATTGTGTCGTAGAGACACAACTACTGTAAAGTATAGCATGAGAGAGGAAAATCGTCAATAGTTTAAAAGAGCTTAGATTTAGGGTATAATTTAAAAAAAGATATTTATTTTTAAAAGAGGGAGAGTTACATAATGAGTAAATTATATTTTAGATATGGAGCTATGAATTCAGGGAAATCAACACACCTTATGCAGGTTGCACATAATTATGAAGAAAGAGGAATGAGTGTTCTTTTATTAAAGCCGTCTGTTGATGAAAAAGGTGGGGATAAGGTTGTTTCAAGACTTGGAGTGGATAGAAAAGTAGATATGCTTATAGGTGATAATGATAATATTTTAGAACTATTATCAGATTATATGGGAGAAAATAAACCGAGTTGTATAATTGTTGATGAGGTTCAATTTTTAAAGGAGCATCATATAAATGAGTTATTTCAAATTGCCGTTGAAAATAGTGTGCCTGTAATTTGTTATGGACTTAGAACAGATTTTCTAATGAATGGATTTGAAGGAAGTAAAAGATTACTTCTTATAGCACATAGTATAGAAGAAATGAAAACTATATGTAATTGTGGAAATAAAGCAATATTAAATGCTAGAAAGATAAATGGAAGATATATTTTTGAAGGTGAGCAAGTTGCGATAGATTTAATTGGAGATGTTGAGTATCAATCTTTATGTGGAGAATGTTATTTTAAATTTAAGAAAAATTAATTAAGTTACTTATAAAATATAAGCGTATATTATGGTAAGGATTATTTTTTATTTTAATAATTTTTAGTATTAGAAGTATATTTATATGAAATATTAACATATATAACTAGAATTGAAAGTTAGGTAATTATATTATTAATAATAAATAAGTACACTTGCACTTAAAGAAACAAAAGAAGCAGAGGAGTTAGATGTGAAAAAAACAATAAGAGAATTATTAAATAATGCAAATCAAGTATTTAAGGAAGCAAAAATTGAAAGTTATATATTAGATGCACAACTTTTAATGTGTCATGTGTTAAAAGAAAATAAGCTTTGGCTTATGATGAATGCACGGGAAACAATTGAGCTTGATAAAGAAAATGAGTTTAATGTATTAGTTGAAAAAAGAAAAACTAAATACCCAATGAATTATATTCTTGGAACGGCTGAGTTTATGGGAATTGATTTTATTGTTGAGGATGGTGTGTTGATACCAAGACCAGATACAGAAATTTTAGTAGAAGAAGTTCTTAAAAATATTGAAAAATATGAAGAACTTGATATATGTGATTTATGTTGTGGTAGTGGAGCAATAGGTCTTTCAATAGCAAATTATAGATCAAAAGTAAAAGTTGATTTGCTTGATATTGATAATGTACCTAAAAAAGTTACAGAACTTAATATAAAAAACTTAGAACTTTCAGATAGAACAAAATTTATACAAAGTGATTTATTTGCTAATGTATCTAATAAAGGGTATGATATAATAGTTTCCAATCCACCTTATATTAGGGAGGATGTTATAGAAACTCTTATGGAAGATGTTAAAAATTATGAGCCTCATTTAGCACTAGCAGGTGGTGAAGATGGTCTTATATTTTATAGGGAAATTACAAAAGAGAGCGTTAGTTTACTAAAAGGTAAAAAAATATTAGCTTTTGAAATAGGGCATGACCAAGGTGAGGATGTAAAAATTATTATGAAAAATAATGGTTTTGGAAATATAGTGATAATAAAGGATTTAGCAAGTCTAGATAGAGTTGTTATTGGTAATTTAATTATTGAATAATAATTGAATAATATAAGAAATTTATGTTATAATAAAAAAATATGAAAATCTACAGTACGGAGTGATATAAAATGCTAGAAAGATTAAGTTTTATCGAGACTAAGTATGATGAGTTATCAATTAAAATAAGTGATCCTTCAATCATGTCTAACCAGAGTGAGTGGAGAAAGTTATGTAAGGAACATTCAGACTTAGAGATAATAGTGAATAAGTATAGAGAGTATAGAGATACTTTAGAAGAGTTAGAAGGTAGTAAAGAAATTTTAGCAGAAGAAACAGATCAAGAAATGAGAGAGATGGTTCATGCTGAAATAAAAGAATTAGCAGAAAAACAGGAAACTTTAGAGAGTGATATACAAGTATTACTTCTTCCAAAGGACCCTAATGATGACAAGAACGTATTCGTTGAGATAAGAGCTGGTGCTGGTGGAGATGAAGCTGCACTATTTGCATCAAACTTATTTAGAATGTATACAAAATATGCAGAAAAACATAGATGGAGCCCTGAAATAATGAGTATCAATGAAAATGACATCGGTGGATGTAAAGAAGTTGTATTTATGATTAAAGGTGAAGGTGCTTACTCAAAACTTAAGTATGAGAGTGGAGTTCACAGAGTACAAAGAGTTCCAGATACAGAGAGTTCAGGAAGAATACATACTTCAACAGCTACTGTAGCTGTACTTCCAGAAGTTGATGATGTTGAAATTGTTATTGAAGACAAAGATCTTAAAATTGATGTTTTCAGAGCTTCAGGAAATGGTGGACAGTGTGTTAATACAACTGATTCAGCTGTAAGAATGACTCATTTACCTTCAGGACTTGTTGTTTCATGTCAAGATGAAAAATCACAGCTTAAAAATAAAGCAAAAGCACTTAAGGTGTTACAAGCTAGATTATATGATATAGCTGAGAGAGAAAGACATGATGGAATAGCTGAAGATAGAAAAAGTCAGGTTGGAACTGGTGATAGAAGTGAGAAGATAAGAACTTATAACTATCCACAAGGAAGAGTTACAGATCATAGAATAAAATTAACACTTTATAAACTTGAGTCATTCTTAAATGGGGATATTGATGAAATACTTAATGCCCTAATTACTGAAGATCAAGCTCAAAGAATGCAAAATATGGGTAATACGGAGTCTTAATTTTTATAGCCTTACATGAAAATGTAGGGCTTTATTTTTAATGAAATATTGTGGGGAGAAACAGAATGTATATAGATAAAGCGTTAAAAAAACAGAGTGCAGCTTATAAAAGATTTAATGTTTTTATGATTTTTATACTTATATTATTACCACTTGTTGTATTTGGTCTTGGGGTTAATGGTGGAATTATTGATATAGCATTAATTACAATAGAGATAATTATAATAGCGTGTATATTTATAATGAAGGATAGAACTGTTTTAAATTATACGTGTAATAATAGTATTTTAAAACTTAAACAAGGGGTGCTTAGCCCATATAGAAAAATTTCATGCGATAAAATAAAATTAATACATACAGAAAATAAATCAGGTGATATAGATTTAGTAATAGTTACAACAACAAGGATAGGGAACAGACAACTTAGACTTGTTGGAAGAAGTTTTTTAAATAGATATCCTATGGCAGCTAAAGAATATAGAAAAGTAAAAAAACTAAATGAAAATAAAAATTATTTTTATTTGGTAATAAAAAATGGTGGATATAAAAAATATCATTTACTTGATGATATTTATAAAAGTTCAGTAACAGCAACTTTTACATCAGATACAATTGAAAATATAAAAATTTCAAGATCTCAAAAAGAAATTTAATAGAGGGAAGAGAAGAGAGATGATTAAAGTGGAAACAAAAAAAGCATATATAAATGATATAGTTAAAGACTTTAAATATTTAGATGAAGCAGCAAAGATTATTAAAGAGGGTGGAATAGTGGCATTTCCAACAGAAACAGTTTATGGTCTTGGAGCTAATGCACTTGATTCAGAGGCTGTTTTGAAAATTTTTAAGGCTAAAGGTAGACCTCAAGATAATCCATTGATAGTTCATGTGGCATCTAAAGATATATCAGAGTATGTAACAGATATACCTAAAATAGCAGAAAAGCTTATGGAAAAATTTTGGCCAGGACCATTAACTTTAATATTTAAGAAGAGAGATATAATTCCAAGTATGACTTCAGCAGGGCTTGATAGTATTGGTCTTAGAATGCCAAGTGATGAAATTGCACTTGAGCTTATAAGAAAATCTGGAAAACCAATAGCAGCACCATCAGCAAATATATCAGGAAGACCTAGTCCGACTGATATGAATAGATGTGTTGAAGATTTAGAGGGAAAAGCAAATTATATTCTTGGTGGAGAAAGAAGCTTTGTTGGAGTTGAGTCAACAATAGTAGATTTAACAGTTAATCCACCTTGTATTCTTAGACCAGGTGGTGTTACTTTAGAAGATTTAAGAGAAGTTGATGAAGAAATTTATATAGATAAAGCCCTTTTAGAAGAAAAAGCAATGGGTGATTTAAAGCCTAAAGCACCTGGAATGAAATATAAACATTATGCACCTAATGCTAAAGTTAGAGTTATTAGAGGCGAAAATGATAAAATGCTTGAAAAAATTGGAGAAATGGTGCATAATTACAAGGATGAAGATTTAAAGGTTGGCGTTATGGCAACTGATGAAACAAAAGATTTCTATGGAGATACTTTTGTAATAAGCCTTGGAAAAAGAGAAGATTTAACAGAGATTGCTAAATCACTTTTTGAAGCTTTAAGAAAATTTGATGATGAGGGCGTGGATATAATTCTTAGCGAATCATTTGAAGAAAAAGGTCTTGGCATAGCTATTATGAATAGATTAAAAAAATCCTGTGGATTTGATATAATAGATGTGTAGAGGCTACTTAATAGCTTAGTTATGCAAAATTGAAGAAGGTAAATTAGCTTTTACTCTTCTTTTTTTTATATATTTTTAAAACATAGGAGGGATTTTACATGAGAATAGCAATAGGTTGCGATCATGGTGGATTTTTATTAAAAACTGAAGTAATGGCACATTTAAAATCAAAAGGTTTTGAGTGTAAGGACTTTGGTGCATATAGCGAAGAGTCTTGTGATTACCCAGATATATCAATAAAAGTTGCAGAATCAGTCGCTTCAAAAGAATGTGAACTTGGAGTTTTAGTTTGTGGAACTGGGATAGGAATATCAATAGCTGCAAATAAAGTTCCAGGAATAAGAGCTGCTTTATGTGGAGATACTTTTAGTGCAAAAGCTACAAGACAACATAATAATGCAAATATTCTTGCTTTAGGGCAAAGGGTAACAGGAACAGGTCTTGCTTTAGAAATAGTTGATGCCTTCTTCTCAAGTGAATTTGAGGGTGGAAGACATGAAAATAGAATCAGTAAGATTTCTGCTATAGAAGAAAAATATTCAAAATAAAAAATACGCTTGGAGGAAATTAATATGAGTAAGGTAGTTGAAATATCACATCCATTAATATTACACAAATTAACAATAATAAGAGATAAGAATACAGGTGCTAAAGATTTTAGAGAACTTGTTGAAGAAGTATCAATGCTTATGGCTTATGAAGTAACAAGAGAGCTTCAAATGAAAGAAATTGAAATTGAAACTCCAGTATGTGTAACAAAGCAAAAAGTTTTAGCAGGTAAGAAAATGGCGATAGTACCAATTCTTAGAGCTGGACTTGGAATGGTTGATGGTATGCTTAAGTTAATACCAGCAGCTAAAGTTGGTCATATCGGTTTATATAGAGATGAAGAAACTTTACAACCAGTTGAGTATTTCTGTAAATTACCTCAAGATATTGATGAGAGAGACGTTATAGTAGTAGACCCAATGCTTGCTACTGGTGGTTCAGCAGCAGATGCTATTGGATTATTAAAAGAAAAAGGTGCTAAAAGCATTAAGCTTATGTGCTTAATTTCTTCACCAGAAGGTGTTGCAGCGGTTCAAAAGGCTCATCCAGATGTTGATATATATCTAGGTTCAATTGATGAAAAATTAAATGAACATGGATATATAGTTCCAGGACTAGGTGATGCAGGAGATAGATTGTTCGGTACAAAATAGTTTATAGTTAAAATAACATGAAATAATGGAGTTTATATTAAACTCCATTATTTTACTATTAGGGAGGATTTAGAATGGAAAAGATTAAAATATTAACGATATTTGGAACAAGACCTGAAGCTATAAAAATGGCTCCACTTGTTAAAGCTTTAGAAAAAAGAAGTGAAATTGAATCAAAGGTATGTGTAACAGCACAACATAGAGAGATGCTTGATCAAGTTTTAGAATTATTTGAAATAAAACCTGAATTTGATTTAGATATAATGAAAACAAGACAATCTCTTACAGGAATAACAAATAGAATTCTTGAAGGATTAGAGGAGTTATTCATAAGTGAAAAACCAGATATGATACTTGTTCATGGAGATACTACAACAACATTTTCAAGTGGACTTGCAGCATTTTACCAACAGATAAGAGTTGGACATGTAGAAGCTGGTCTTAGAACATTTGATAAGTATTTCCCATTCCCTGAAGAAATGAATAGAAAGCTTACTGGTGCTTTAGCTGATTTACACTTTGCACCAACACAAGGGTCTAAAAATAATCTATTAAGAGAAGGAATAAGTGAGTCAGATGTATATATAACAGGAAATACAGTAATTGATGCTATGGCACATACTGTTGAAGAAAATTATGTGTTTGATACTGATGAGTTAAATAAAATAGATTTTGAAAATAAAAAAGTTATTATGGTTACAGCTCACAGAAGAGAAAACTGGGGAGAGGGAATAGATAATATATGTGATTCATTAGCTACTATAGTTGAAGAAAATAAAGATGTAGAGCTAGTATATCTTGTGCATTTAAATCCTATAGTTAAAGATGTAGTACATGCAAAACTTGGTGGAAAAGAAAGAGTACACCTGTTGGCACCACTTGATACAAAAGAAACACATAACTTAATGAATAAATGTTTCATGGTAATGACAGATTCAGGTGGACTTCAAGAGGAAGCTCCACATCTTGGAAAACCAGTTCTTGTTTTAAGAGGAGTTACAGAAAGACCAGAAGCAGTTGAAGCTGGAACAGTTAAACTTGTTGGAACAGATGTAGATGTAATCTTAAAAGAAGCTAATGCTTTAATAAATGATGAAGCTTATTATGCACAAATGAGCAAATCAGTAAATCCATATGGAGATGGTAATGCATCAGAAAGAATAGTTGATGCAATACTTAAGTATTATGGAAAGAATGATAATGAAGTAGAAGAGTTTATAAGTAAATAAAATTATAACCCCACACAAATTTGTGTGGGGTTATTTTTATAGTTTATTTACTTATATAGCTGACTTTTGAATAGTTTTCTTGTTATTTAAATTAGTGCTTTTTCTAGGTGAATAATTACTAATTAAAAATACTATTACAAAGGGAATAATCCATCCAAACCCTATATTCGTAAGTGGAATGTAGTTCATGATATTGCTTATATTTGGAATTACATCAAGAATACTAAAAACTAATGTGATATATGCACAAAGTTTGAAAACTAAAGCATCTTTTATTATTGGTTTTAGCAGACTTAATATTATTACAACGATTGTTACAGGGTAAGCAACATTTAAGATAATAACTGATATAGAAATTATTTTGTTTAGCCCAATACTAGCTATTATTCCAGTGATAATTAACATAGAAATAACGGCTACATTATATTTAATTTTATTATTTGAAATTCTAACAAAAAAATCTGCACTAGCAGATAATAATCCGATAGAAGTTGCAAAGCATCCAATAGCAAGTACAATTTCAATAGCAATAGTTCCTATATTTCCAAGAAGTCTATCTGAAATCATAAGAAGTAGTGATGAGTTTGATAAATTATTACCTAAAGTTCCAGTTCTAGAACCAAGGTATATAAGCCCACCATAAACAACACAAAGACCAATCATAGCAAGAATAGAGGACTTAACTACAAGCATTATTTTATCTTCTCTTTTATAACCTTTTTTACTGATAGAAGACATTATAAGACTTGCAAAAATTATAGAAGCAATAGTATCCATTGTCTGGTATCCCTCTGTTAAAGCTTTAGAGAAAGAATTTATAGGATTAAAATTTGAATATGTACTAACAGGGTCAATAATTCCTTTAACAATTAATCCAATTAAAATAATTAAAAGAATAGGTGTTAAATATGTACCAACAAGCTCAATAATTCCAGATGGTCTAATAACTAAGAAAAATACTATTATTAAAAATACTATTAAAAATTCAATTATATTAGAATGTGGAAAGTTTGGTTTAACAGCTAATGCAAAAGTTGTAGCAGCTGTTCGAGGTAGTGCAAGTAATGGTCCAATTAAAAGGACTAATGCAATTGAAAATATTTTTGAAAAGTTTTTACCTATGGGTAAAGATAATTCTTCGAATTTTCCATGATTTTTCATACAAGCAACAAGACCAAGCATTGGTATAAATACACCAGTGGCACAAAATCCAATTATACCTAAATAAAATTCAGTTCCAACTGCTTGTCCAAGTTTTGGTGGAAATATTAAGTTCCCAGCTCCGAAGAATAGAGAAAACAAGGCAAATCCTATAATTATAAAATCTTTTGTTTTTTTATTCATAAATTTTCCTTTCTATATATTTATAAGCTGATATAAATATGAGTTTATTATATTTTGAGTCAGTTACATAATAACAAAAATGAAAAATAAAAACAAATTAGAAACAGAATGATGATTTGTTCATAAAAATAGTTTTATTTAAAGTTTGTATAAATTTTAACAAAGTATTGAATAAAAGAAATTTAATGGGTATAATGGGATTATATTGAAAAATATAAGTAAGTGTTTTAGGGGGATATGAGAAATGAGAGATGTAGTTATAGTAAGTGCAGTTAGAACAGCACTTGGTACTTTTGGTGGGAGTTTAAAGGATATTTCAGCTGTTGATTTGGGTGCATTAGTAATAAAGGAAGCAGTAAGTAGAGCTGGAGTTCCAGTAGAACAAATTGATGAGGTATTAATGGGGAATGTTATACAAGCTGGTCTTGGACAAAATGTAGCAAGACAGGCAGCGGTTAAGGCAGGACTTCCAGTAGAAGTTCCAGCAATGACTATAAATAAAGTATGTGGTTCAGGGCTTAGAACTGTTTCACTTGCAGCTCAAATGATAAAAGCTGGTGATGCAGATATAATTGTAGCTGGTGGAATGGAAAATATGTCACAAGGACCTTATGTTTTAAATACAGCTAGATATGGTCAAAGAATGGGTAATGGTCAGATGGTAGATACAATGGTAAATGATGCATTAACAGATGCATTTGAAGGTTATCATATGGGTATAACTGCTGAAAATATAGCAGAAAAATGGGAACTTACAAGAGAAATGCAAGATGAATTTGCAGCAAATTCTCAAAATAAAGCAGAAGCAGCTATAAAGGCTGGAAAATTTAAAGATGAAATAGTTCCAGTTGTTATACCTCAAAGAAAAGGTGAGCCAATAGTATTTGATACAGATGAGTTCCCAAGATCAGGGGTAACAGCAGCGGGTCTTGCAAAACTTAGACCAGCATTTAAAAAAGGTGGAACAGTAACAGCGGCAAACTCTTCAGGAATTAATGATGGAGCGGCAGCAGTTGTAGTTATGAGTGCTGAAAAAGCTGAAGAACTTGGAATAAAGCCAATGGTTAAAATTTTATCATATGGTTCAAAAGGACTTGATCCATCAATAATGGGATATGGACCATTTGCAGCAACTAAGAAAGCTTTAGAAGGGACAGGACTTACAGTTAATGATTTAGATTTAATTGAAGCAAATGAAGCTTTTGCAGCTCAAAGTTTAGCAGTAGCTAAAGATTTAGAGTTTGATATGAGTAAAGTTAATGTTAATGGTGGAGCTATAGCAATTGGACATCCAGTTGGAGCTTCAGGAACAAGAATACTTGTAACATTACTTCATGAAATGCAAAGAACAGATGCAAAGAGAGGACTAGCTACTCTTTGTATAGGTGGTGGACTTGGAACTGCATTAATAGTTGAAAAGTAAAATATAGTCAAGGGCAATTTATTTCTAAGAAGTCTAATATGATATTAGGCTTCTTTTTTTGAAAAAAATTTAAAGAAACTAACATAAAAATATATGAAATGAGGAAAAAAAGCATATTTTTTAGTAAAAGTAACAAGAAATATCTATTTTTATAAAAAAAGTTACAAAAATAAAAATAAAAATATGAAATAAAAATATTTATATACTTCAAGCGTAATTTAAATTAGATAAGAGATAAAATATATGTGTGAAATAAATTCATTAAAATAGTTAAAAAATTAACATATTACTAAAAAAAAAGCTATAATAGTGATATATAGATATAAGGTTGAAAAAGTATATTGATTTAAAGTATTAATAAAAATAGAATATTCTGAAAATTGCAAGTTTAGCTAGTTGTAAAATCTTTTTAAACAGAATATGAAGTAAACGTTAATAAAATGGAGTAAATTTAAAATATTAGCAATATAAACGCTTTAAATTGCTAAATACTCAAAAATATAGCTAAAATATAGGTTTTTAAAAAATTAACTTTCAACATATAATAACTTGAGGATATTCCCAAGTAGGAGGTAAGAAGTGGACAAGAGAAAAAAAGATATGATTTTATTCGTTTCGAAGACAAATTTAATAATGGCTTTTCTTGTAGCTCTAATTATTTCTTTTTTTGATATATTTATGGCAATAGCATTTATAGCTGGAACAATTACGGCACTTATAAATTTTATTATTAACGCTTATGTGGTTGATAAAGCTTTTAAAGGTATCAAAAAAAAAGCTAGGATATTTATCCAACTAAGTTTTGTGATAAGAATGTTACTTATTTTAGGAGTAGCAGTATTATTTCGAGGGAATCATATAAATCTTATAATTTATTTAGTAGGTTTTATATTCCATCAAGTAGCAATATTTATTTATGCTAGAAAAAAATAGTTATATCTTATATATTGCAATACATAACTAAAAATTAAATATAAGAGAGGGAGTGAATTAGATGCATATATTTGAACCTATGTTCACTATAAAACTTGGTTCTTTAGTTTTACCAAGTTTCCTAATAATGCAATGGGCCGTAATGTTACTTATAATCATTGTAGCTGCTATTATAACAGCAAAGATGACTATGAAACCAGGGAAAGTCCAGGCAGTAGCAGAGATGTTCTACGAATCAGTTGAAAAAATTGTAGTAGGTAATATAGGAAAAAGCGGAGCGAAGTTCATACCATTTATTGGAACACTTATGATATACATATTACTATTAAACTATGTTGGTTTATTAGGTATAGCTCCACCAACTAAAAATCTTAACATAACTGCTGGTTTTGCAATCGTTGTATTCTTAGTAGTACATGGAAATGCAATAGCAGAAAGAGGAATAGTTGGCTATATTAAAGGATACTTCAGTCACGGTATTGCAATGTTACCATTAAACTTAATGGAAACAGTAATATTCCCAGTATCTTTAGCATTAAGACTTTTCGGTAATATGCTAGCGGCGGCAATCGTCTTAGAGTTAGTATACGAAGGTCTTGCACACATAACATGGGCAGCCCAAATAGGGTTACCAATAATAGCACACGGATTCTTCGACGTATTTGACGGAACAATCCAAATGATAGTGTTTGTAATGTTAACTGTTATTAATATTAAAATAGTTGCAAAACACTAGAATTAACTAATTTAATCTAATTTAATCAAAATCTAAAATAAAAATTAAAATCAGGAGGTATCTTATAATGGATATGACAGTATTAGCAGCAGGAATCGCGGTATTAGCAGGTATAGGAGCAGGAGTTGGAATAGGGATAGCAACAGGAAGAGCAACAGAAGCAATCGCTAGACAACCAGAAGCATCAGATAAGATCCAAAGTTTATTCATAATGGGAGCTGGTCTTTCAGAGGCTACAGCTATTTATGGATTCGTAGTAGCAATAATATTATTATTCGTTAAATAATTTTTATTTAACAAGTAAATTATAAAATAATGAAATCAGCCGATAAAATTAGTTATAAACTATAAAATTTTCGGCTTTTTTAGATGTTTAATTAGTATTTTAAACATTATTTATTTAAGTAATCAGTAAATTTATGAAAATAAAAACAATTATTTAAATGCTACGAAGGGAGAATTTACATATGGAATTTAAATGGCAAACTATGGTGGCTGCAATAGTCAACTTACTTATATTAGTCTTTATATTAAGACATTTCTTCTGGGCTAAAGTAAAAAAAGCTATACAAGATAGACAAGATGCTATCAATGAAAAATTAGCAAGTGCAGATAGAGCTAGAGAAGAAGCAGCAAAGCTAAAAGCTAAAAATGAAGAAATTTTAAAAGCAGCTCAAGAAGAAGGTAAAAGAATCATAGCAGAAAAGAAAACTGCTGCTGAGGAACTTTACAATAAGATTGTTGCTAAGGCAGAAGTTGATGCAGCAGATTTAAAAGTTAAAGCTAATGAGCAAATAGCTATAGATGTAGCTAAAGCACAACTTACTCTTAAAGAGCAAGTTATTGATTTAGCTACAGAGTTATCTAAGAAAGCAATAGAAGGATCAATGGATGAAGAAAAGCATAGAGCTGTCATCGATACATATATCGAGAAAGTAGGTATGTAATTATGATTTCAGGAAATAAGAGTATTTATAAAGGTATAGTTAAAACAGTTGTACCTTTAACAGATGCACAAGTTACAAAACTATTAGCTAAATTAGAAGCTAAATATAATAAAAAAATTGAACTTAAGCAAATAATCGATAAAAATATTATCGGTGGACTTTATATTCAAGTTGAAAATGAATTTATAGATGCAACTGTAAATTCACAGTACAAAGAGATGAAAGAGTTAATGCTTAATAGAAAATAAAAGGTGGTGAGTCTATATGCATATTAAAACAGATGGATTATCTTCAGAATTAAAAGAAGAAGTTAAAGGTTATAAGAAAGAGCTAAAAACAATAGACTCAGGGACTATAATAGAAGTTGGAGACGGTGTTGCTAGAGTTGACGGTCTTAACAGTTGTATGCAAGGAGAACTTATTGAGTTCGAAAATGGTACAGTTGGAATGGCTCTTAACTTAGAGAATGATAACGTTGGAGTTGTATTATTAGGAACTGAAAAAGGTTTAGGTGAAGGTACAAAAGCTCAAAGTACAGGGAAAGTTGCAGAAGTACCAGTTGGTGAAGCATTCCTTGGAAGAGTTGTTGACGCTTTAGGAAACCCTATAGATGGAAAAGGAACTATAGCAAATGATGGTTTTAGACCAGTTGAAGCAAAAGCTCCAGCAGTTTTAGATAGAACTCCAGTTCATCAACCAATGCAAACAGGAATCAAAGCTATTGATGCTATGATACCAGTTGGTAAAGGTCAAAGAGAACTTATAATTGGTGATGCAGGAACAGGTAAAACAGCAGTTGGACTTGATTCAATAATCAACCAAAAAGGTAAAAATGTTAAGTGTGTATATGTTGCTATAGGACAAAAGCAATCAAATGTTGCTAATGTTTACAACATATTAAATGAAGCAGGAGCTATGGAGTATACTACAATAGTTTCAGCAGCAGCATCAGAAGCAGCAGCACTTCAATTTATAGCACCTTATGCTGGAGTGGCAATGGCTGAGTACTTCATGTGGAAGGGTGATGATGTTTTAATAGTTTATGATGATTTATCAAAGCAAGCTGTAGCATATAGAACATTATCATTACTACTTAGAAGATCACCAGGTAGAGAAGCTTACCCAGGAGATGTATTCTACATTCACTCAAGATTATTAGAGAGAGCAGCTAAGCTTTCTTATGAAAATGGTGGTGGTTCAATAACTGCTTTACCAATAATCGAAACATTAGCAGGAGATGTAGCAGCATATGTTCCAACAAATGTTATTTCAATAACAGATGGTCAAATATTCTTAGAAAAATCATTATTTGATGCAGGACAAAAGCCAGCTATTAATCCAGGGATATCAGTTTCAAGAGTTGGTGGAAGTGCTCAAACTAAAGCTATGAAGCAAGTTGCTAAAAGCTTAAGACTTGACCTTGCACAATTTAAAGAACTTGAGTCATTCTCACAATTCGGAGCAGAGCTTGATAAAGATACTGCAGACAGAATTGAAAAAGGAAAGAGAGTTCAAGAAGTTTTAAAACAAAATGAGTTCTCACCAAGAGATGTTTCAGAGCAGGTTGTAGTTATGTACGCTGCTATAAATGATTACTTAAGTGATATAGAAGTTGGAAATGTAGTTAAATTCGAAAGAGAATTTGTAGAATTTATGCATTCAAACTACCCTAACATACTTAGCTCAATAGATGGTGAAGCTAAGATAATAGATTCAACAGAAGCAGATTTAAAAGTTGCTATAGTTGAGTTCAAAAAAAATTTTTAGGATAAGCATAGCTTTTTAAGCTATGCCATCTTTTAAGATAGGAGGTGTAGTATGCCAGCAGGTGGATTATTAGCTTTAAAAAATAGAGTTAAGAGTGTTAAAACAACTAAGAAAACAACTAAGGCTATGTCGCTTATTTCTGCTTCAAAGATGAAAAAAGCAAGAGTTAAGCTTAAGCAAAATGAAGTTTACTTTAGTAATTTAAAACATATGGGAAATAAAATATTTATGATCTCAGACAATCCAGAGAAAAATATATTAGCAATGGATAATTTAGAAGATAAAAAATTATACGTAGTTCTTGCTTCAGATACAGGTTTATGTGGTGGTTTTAATGGTAATGGATTATCATATTTAGCACATAAAGCAAATAATAACAATCAGGAAATGAAAGAAATTTCTGTTATATTATCAGGTAAAAGAGCGAGATATTATGCTAATAAGCATGGATTCACTAAGGTGAAAGAATATAAAGACCCTAATGATAGAATTACTATAAAAGAAGCAAGAGTAATGGCTTCAGACTTAGTTGATTTATTCTTACACAAAGGTTATGGAGAAATTAGTTTAGTTTATACAAAGTTTATTAGTGCCGGTAAGCAAAATGTAGTTGAAGAAAAGATATTACCATTTGCTTTAGGTGAGACTAATGAAGTGATAGAAGAACTAGATTATGATATGGAACCATATTCAGAAGAAGTAGTTTCTGATTACATAATGAGACAAATTGAAGCACAACTTATAAATGCTGTATATCATTCAAAAACTAGTGAACATAGTGCAAGAATGATGGCGATGGACAATGCAACAAAAAATGCAGGGAAAATGGCTATTGAACTTGAAGCTAAGTACAATAGATTAAGACAGGGTGCTATTACACAGGAAATTGCTGAAATTATCGGTGGATTAGAAGCAAGTAAAAAGAAGAAGAAGAAAAAAGAAGAAATAAAAAAATAAGAGGCAAAGGAGGTAGTTTAGATGTCAAAGAATATAGGTAAAGTTGTTCAGGTTTTAGGACCAGTTGTTGATATGAGATTCGAAGATAAAGTACCTGGTATATATAATGCTATTGAAATAGAATTAAACGGGCAAATACTTACTTGTGAAGTAGCACAACATATAGGAAATAAAACAGTTAGAGCAATTGCTATGGATTTAACAGAAGGACTACAAAGAGGATTAGAAGTTGTTGATACAGGTAATCCTATTTCAGTACCAGTAGGGGAAGCAGTTTTAGGAAGAGTATTTGACGTTCTTGGAAACCCAATAGATGGGAAAGGTCCAATTGAGACTGAGAAAAGAATGCCAATACATAGAGCAGCTCCATCTTTCTTTGAGCAATCAATCAAACCAGAAATGTTTGAAACAGGAATAAAAGTTATAGATTTAATGGCTCCATACCAAATGGGTGGAAAAACTGGTCTATTTGGAGGAGCTGGAGTTGGTAAAACAGTACTTATACAAGAGCTTATCCATAACATAGCTAAAGGACACGGTGGATTATCAGTATTCGCTGGAGTTGGGGAAAGATCAAGAGAAGGTAAAGACCTTATACTTGAGATGACAGATTCAGAAGTTATCCATAAAGCTGCATTAGTATTTGGACAAATGAATGAATCACCAGGAGCTAGAATGAGAGTTGCTTTAACAGCACTTACAATGGCAGAAAACTTCAGAGATCAAGGACAAGACGTTCTTGTATTTATAGATAATATCTTTAGATATTCTCAAGCTGGATCAGAAGTTTCAGCTTTACTTGGAAGAATACCATCAGCAGTTGGATACCAACCAACACTTGCTAATGAAATGGGAGACTTACAAGAAAGAATAACATCAACAAAGAAAGGATCTATAACATCAGTTCAAGCAGTTTATGTTCCAGCTGATGACTTAACAGATCCAGCACCAGCTAATACATTTGCTCACTTAGATTCTAAAACTGTTCTTGCTAGAGCATTAACAGAAATCGGAATTTATCCAGCAGTTGACCCATTAGCATCATCATCAAGAATCTTACAACCAAAAGTTGTTGGAGAAGAGCATTATGAAACAGCTATGAGAGTTAAAACAATATTAGCTAGATATGCAGAACTTCAAGATATAATAGCTATCCTTGGATTAGAAGAATTATCAGATGAAGATAAAAAAGTTGTTGCAAGAGCTAGAAGAATTCAAAAGTTCTTCTCACAACCACTTCATGTTGCTGAGCAATTTAACGGATTCCCAGGACTATATGTTCCAGTATCAGAAACTATCAGAAGTTTTAAAGAAATCTTAGAAGGAAAGTATGATCACTTACCAGAAGGGTTATTCTTAGACTGTGGAGCTGTAGAAGACGTTGTAGAAAAAGCTAAAGCTAAAGGAATAATCTAATAGGAGGTTAGTTATGAAGGTATTTAACCTACTAATATCAACACCAGAAGAAATGTTCTTCGAAGGTGATGTTAGATCAATAAAAGCTAAAACATCTTTTGGACAATTCCAAATGCTTGCAGATTTTGAGCCTTTTGTAGCTTCATTAAGACCATGTATACTTACATTGGTTGATGAAAATGGAACTTCAAAGCAATATGCTATTTCAGAAGGAATTATTGAAACTAAAGGTGACAGTGTTGTCATCTGTGTTAATACAATAGAAGCTAAAGAAAGCATTAACTTAGAAAAAGCAGAAGAATCAAAAGTTCGTGCAGAGCAAAGAGTTAATTCAAAAGATTATAAAATAGAAAAAGATAGAGCTAAAAATGCTTTAGATAGAGCTAAAGCAAGAATAGAATTATCAAAATAAGAAGTAGTAGGTACAGTATTGTACCTACTACTTTTTTGTTTTGATATAGTAAAATACTAAATGTCATTTGCACATAATATTCACAAATATAAGGACTTTAGAATATCTTTATAATATAAAAAGAAAATGATTATTTTACAGAAAAATGGATATACTTACCTGATAGAGAGGTGAGTTTATGAAAAAAATGGTTTCATTTATTATGTTATATGTATTTGTAGGAATTTTTTTAGGTTCAGGAGCTAGTTATAGTAAAATAGAATATTATGATAGTGTTAGAACAGAACACAATATCATAGAGCAAGGGATAAAAGTACAATATAAGGATGATATTTCACCACAAGAGTTAAAAGAGTTCTTAGGTATAACTGGTGAATTAAAAATATATGGAAAAAATATAGCATATAAGCATAATGATGAAAAGTTTTTGATTGAATTAAAATATATAGATTCATTTGTTGAATTAGAAATAATACTTAAAGATAATAAAACAGATATAGAGGAATTAGAAAAAATATTTAAAGATAAATTTAAAGATAAAAAAAACCTAGATATTTTTACCTATATTAAAGGTAAAGTAAATGATAACCATAATTTAAAAAGCATTAATTTAGAAGGGAATTATAATGTTAAAAGTATTGAAAATTTAGAAATAGATAATGGATATACTGGAGTTATAACTTTGAAAAATAATGAACAGTTAAATTATGCAATTAAAAATTATGGAAAGGACGACAATTATATAATTGTTGGAAGCCCTGTAATATTCATTTCGTATTAGGAAGAATAATGGAGGACTTATATGAAAAAGATAGTAATTAAAGGTGGAAATTTATTAAGTGGTGAAGTTGATATAAGTGTAGCTAAAAATGCAGTTTTACCAATAATGGCAGCTACAATTCTTTCAGATGATATTATTAAAATAGAAGAATGTCCTATGCTTGAAGATGTACGTATACTTAGTGAAATACTATTAGATGTAGGGTGCGAGGTTGATTTTGATAAACAAGATGGTAGTTTGAATATATGCAGTAATGGTATAAAAAAATATACAGCTGATTGTGATTTAGTGCAAATGCTTAGAGGGTCATTTTTAATTATGGGACCTATGATTGCGAAGTATAAAAAATTTACATTAGCATGTCCAGGAGGTTGCCAAATAGGTAGTAGACCAATAGATTTGCACTTAAAAGGTTTTGAAGCACTTGGTGCAAAAGTAACACAAAGTTATGGATTTATCGAAATTACAGGAGAAAATTTACATGGTGGAAATATATATTTAGATTTTCCATCAGTTGGTGCAACTGAAAATATAATGATGCTTGCATCACTTACTAAAGGTAGAACAATTATAGGCAATCCAGCATTAGAACCAGAGATTGAGGATTTAGCAAATTTTCTTAATGCTATGGGAGCAAGAGTTCAGTTTAATGTTAATTCAAGTATTATAATTGATGGAGTAGAAAGTTTAAGTGGAGTAAGCTACAAACCTATATATGATAGGATTGAAGCAGGGACATTTATGGTAGCGGCTGCAATTACTAAGTCACAGATTAGGCTTAATGGAGTTAATGAAGAACATTTAAAACCAGTTATAGAAAAATTAAGAGAAATAGGTTGTAGTATAGAAATTGAGGCTGGTGGTGATATAGCAATAGTTAATGGTGGAAGCATAATTGGAAATACTGATATTAAAACATTACCACACCCAGGATATCCAACAGATATGCAATCACAGATGATGACATTGTTAAGTATAGGAATTGGAACTAGTATAATTGAAGAAAATATTTTTGAAAATAGATTTATGAATGTTGCAGAACTTAGAAAAATGGGTGCGAATATTAAAATAAAAGGCACTACAGCAATAATAGAAGGCACTGAAAGATTGTTTGGAACAACAGTAAAGGCTTGTGATTTAAGGTCGGGAGCAGCACTTATTATTGCAGGACTTATAGCCGATGGTGAAACTATTATAGAAGATATTCATCATATAGATAGAGGCTATGTAACTATTGAAGAGAAATTTAGACTCTTAGGAGCAGATATAAAAAGAATTAATATGTAGCGTTAAGTGAGTAAATTTTTACTCACTTATTTTTATATTATGTAATATATGATAATAGACGATACATATATATGTAGAGAATATATCTAAAGTGTAAGAGGGAAATTATTATGAAAAAAATAAATTTAAGCAAAATAAAAATCATATTAAGAAATTTTATAAATCTATCTATAAAAACTATAAAAAATATCAATATATCTAAGTTTAAGCATTTAATAACTATTGCTATAGTATTAATTTTAATATTTTTAATCCCGATAGTTTTTGGAAGTATGAGTAATGGAAGTTATGAAAAAATAAATCAAACTGAAAAAAACAATGCGATAAATAAATTTTCTTTAGGAAAAGGTAAGTTAATTGATATAGATACATCTATTGTTAAAGTTTATACGAGTGATAAAGTTATAAAAGAAGTTAATTTAGAAGATTATGTGAAGGGTGTTGTGAGTACAGAATTGCCACTTTCATTTGAAGTGGAAGCTATGAAGGCTCAGGGGATACTTGCAAGAACTTTTGTGCTTAGTAAAATGATTACACCATGTAGCACAGCAAAAGAGCATGGTGGAGTAATTTGTGATACGGTACATTGCCAAGTATATAAACCAATGGAAGAAAGAATAAGTACTATGGGAAGCAAATCAGATAAGTTTAGGGAAAAAGTTGAATCTGCGGTAAATAAAACAAAGAATGAAGTATTAACATATGAGGGGTTACTAGTTAGATATCCACAATATTTTTCAATGAGTTCTGGTAAGACTGAAAATGGTAGTGATGTTTTTAAAACAGATGCTAAATATTTAAAATCAGTTGTAAGTGTTTGGGATGAAGATTTACCGAATTTTAACGTTACAACAGAATATAGTAATAGCGAGTTTGTACAAATAGTAAATAATAAATATCCTAAAGCAAATTTACAAGAGAGTAATTTGAAAAGTTTAGTTAAGATACTAAGTAGAACTGATGGGGGAAGTGTTGAGCAAATAAGACTTGGTGATGTTTCTATAAAAGGTACTGATTTTAGAATGATGTTTAATATTAGATCTGCAAATTTTACAATAGATTTTGGTGATGGTGTAAAAATAAATTGTAAGGGATATGGTCATGGTGTAGGAATGAGTCAGTGGGGAGCTAATTCTATGGCAAAAGAGGGAAATGACTTTGAAGAAATTATTAAACATTATTATACGGGAGTAGAAATAACAAATATAAAAAATACAAGGGTTGAGTAGAAAAAGACTGTAATTTATTTGAAAAAAATAGATTGCAGTCTTTTTTTGCTTTTATTTGAAAAAAAATGACGAAATAAAAGTATAAAAAACTTAAAAGTATGTGTATTAATTATAGATTTATAGGACAGACTATTAAACGGAGGTGTTGACATGGAAAAAATAATGGAGTTTTTAAAAAGAAATAGTTTTTATGTAATTTTAAGTGTTTGCTTAGTAGTATTGGGTGCTGTTGCATTAGCGACAGGAAGCAATAAAGGTGAGGAAACAGCAAAGAAGCCTGTTGCTACAAATGTAGAGAAGGGTGAGGAAGAAACAGGTAAACAAATCGAAGGTGCTGAACTTGTTAAAGATGAAGAAATAGAAAAACAAGAGAAGGCTAAAGATGAAAAAACATCAATAAAGGAAGAGACAGAAGTTCAAACAAATGCTAAACCAAGCTCAGAGTTTATAGATCCAGTAAAAGATGGTCTAGTAACAAGAGAGTTTAATATAACACCAAGAATTGAAAAAGATGGAAAGTCAGCAAATGTTTATAAAGGTATTGATATTGAAGCTATAAAAGGTACGGATGTAGTATCAATTGCTGATGGAGAAGTTTTACAAGCTCAAAGTGGAGATTCAAGAGAAGGTAACTATGTAACTATAAAACAAGCAAATGGAATAGTAGTTATGTATGGAAACTTAGATTCAAAGTTGAATGTTAAACAAGGGGATAAAATTACTCAAGGAACAGTAGTTGGAAAAGTTGGAGCATCAATAAAAGGTAATCCAACAGATAGAGTATCAAAAGAGTATTTATTATTACATGTTGAAAAGGAAAGAGAAGCTATTAATCCTTTAGATGTATTTAAAAATTTGAAAATTAAAAAATAATTAAAAGCCAGTCTATTTTAAAATAGGCTGGCTAATAATTAACTATTTTAGGAGGATGTATTTATGAAAGATTATATTGAAGAGAGAGTTTTAGAAGTGGCAAAATATATAATAGATTCTAAATCTACAATAAGAAGAACAGCTAAAATTTTTGGCGTGAGTAAAAGTACAATACATAAAGATATGACTGAGAGATTACCGAAAATAAATGTAACGATTGCAGATGAAGCTAAGTTTATTTTAGATATAAATAAATCAGAGCGGCATATAAGAGGTGGTAATGCCACAAAATTAAAATATAAAGTAGTTGATGGTAGACTATTATAAGTATATAATGGGTATAATGAGAAAAAATGTAAAATAAGATAGAAAAAGATAGGAATATGAAAAGGAATGGGGAGTGCAAAATATGTGGTTTTTTAATAATGGATCGGATATGGGGATAGATTTAGGTACGGCAACTGTGCTTGTTCATGTAAAAGGTAAAGGTATAGTAGTTCAAGAACCATCTGTAGTAGCAATTGATAAAAATAGAAATCAAGTTTTAGCTGTTGGTGAAGAAGCAAGACAAATGATAGGAAGAACACCAGGAAATATAGTAGCAATTAGACCACTTAGAAATGGTGTAATATCAGATTATGATGTAACAGAAAAAATGCTTCAATATTTTATAAAAAGGTGTACAGGTAAAACAAGACTTGGAGCACCAAGAGTAATGATATGTATACCATCACAAGCAACAGAGGTTGAAAAAAGAGCAGTAATGGATGCAGCAAGAAATTCAGGGGCTAGAAGTGTGTATCTTGTAGAAGAACCACTTGCGGCAGCAGTTGGAGCTGGAATAGATATTTCAGAACCAAATGGAAGAATGGTTGTGGATATTGGTGGTGGTACATGTGATATAGCAGTAATTTCACTTGGTGGAATAGTTGTTAGATCATCTTTAAAAGTTGCTGGAGATACTTTTGATGAAGCTATAATAAGATATGTTAGAACTTATTATAAGCTAATGATTGGTGAAAGAACAGCAGAAGAACTAAAAATAAAAGTTGGGTCTGCAGTAGAAGGACTAAGAGCTGAAAAATTAGCTATAAAAGGTAGGAATTTAGTTACTGGACTACCTGATGAAGTTATAATTTCATCAGAACAAGTAAGAGAAGCTGTGGCTGACTCTGTAAAAGCAATAGCTGATAATTTACACTCAGTGTTAGAAAGAACACCACCAGAGCTTGCAGCAGATATAATGGAAGCTGGGATATTAATGACTGGTGGAGGAGCACTTTTATATGGTTTAGATAAATATTTAGAGGATATGACAGGAGTATCAGTCAGAGTTGCAGAAGGTGCTATTAGTTGTGTAGCTAATGGAGTTGGACAAATATTAGAAGTATATTCAAAAATGAATGTAAGTATGGAAGAAGAAGAAGTTAAACTTATAAAATAAGAAAAACACTAGTTTAAAGCTAGTGTTTTTCTTATTTTATAATATTATTTAATGAATATGCAGTAAGTAATGAGTTGCTAATAGTATTAGCCATATCCATTATTAAACTTAATCTAATTGATTTATTAGAGAATGCTTCATATTTGTTAGATTCATCAACGATTCCAATTATTGATAAATCACCAATTGATGGTAGAACTTTTCCAACCCCTTTTCCAGGCTTTAATGGATCGTGTCTAAGGTGGATTTCACCAATTGCGGATGATGAGCCAAGGCAAGCGTCTATTGCTATTATAGTCTTGTTTTGGAATTTTTTTTGGATTTTTGGAACTTCTATATTTATATTAAGTGCATGTATAGGGTTTTTTAAATCTCCAAATACAGGAAGTGGAAAGTTTTTATCTTTTAAAATAGTACCTATTAAAGGGCCAAGACAGTCACCTATACACTTGTCGGTACCTATACAAACAATTATAGCATTATCAATATAGTCTTTTAAAGAGTGTGCTAAATTAAAATATGCTAATGGATCTGAGTAATAAATTTTAACTTTATTCAAGAACTCGCCTCCTTTATAAATATATATGAAAAAAAATAGAATCATATAAGTATAAAATTAGTAAAATTGACCATCATTAATAATACGAGGTGATATATTATATGAAGAAAAAATACTTATCGATACTACTTATTTTTATTACATTAATTTTAAGTGTAGAAATGATTATTTCTAATAATAGAGAAGAGGAAGAGTATATATTTACAGCTAATGATAAAAATGAAAATAAGATATTAGAGACAGATGTAAATAAATTTTTTGAAGATTTAGATACTCAAAAAAGTAATGAGAGTAAAAAGAATAATACTAATGAGGATATCAAAATTGAAAATATAGAGTATAATAATAAAGAAGATATAAAAGAAGATATTATAAAAGTTGAAGAGTTTGATGAGAGTAAAGATATAAAAAATATAAATAAAACTAAAAAGGAAGAAATATTTAAAGTTGATAAAAATAAAATTTTAAGTATTATGCCAAATAGCGAAAAAATGAAATTAGTAAAACTTTTTTCTAAGTTATCAATGAGTGATTATGCATTTGTATTAGATAGTATAAAAAATGATAGTGAGATAAAATGTATAACAAAAATAGATGAAGTGTTGTCTAAAAGGTTAGAAATAAAAGATTATAAGGTAGCTAGAGATATATTTGATAAATATATAAATTTAAACGTTATAAAAAAAATGAATTAATAATTAAATGGAAGAAAAAAGGCGAAAATGAGATATATACAAATTTAATTTGATTATATGGATAAAATCTGATTTGAAATGATGCTTAAGAAGTTATATACTAACTATTGTCGGTTAGAGAAACACGCTAATGACAATAAAATATGCTGGCATGGCTCAATTGGCAGAGCAGCTGATTTGTAATCAGCAGGTTAT
>NZ_CAMQRY010000003.1 GCF_947036855.1 uncultured Clostridium sp. | reverse complement strand
AATATAAATAAAAGACTGTATTTTATTTATACAGCCTTTTTTCTTCTAAAAACATATTTTGTTTTTTATATTTTCAAAATCTTCTACTTTAAGAATTTTTATATTCGTAACTTCTTCTATTCCATAAGTATCTATTCTTATGCATTGCTCTTTAACTATTTCTATAAATACTTCTTTTACAAATTCAGCATTTCTATTACTTACTTTATCATTTGTAATAACCTCTTCAAAAAACTCTTTTAACATTTCTAATAAATCATCTTCTAATTCATAATCTTTTTCTTTACTTATCTTTTCAACAAAATCCATCATCTCTTCAACTGAATAGTCAAAGAATATAATGCTCTTACCAACAAGTTTTACAAGTTCTTTTTTGTTATGAATCATTGTTTCAATCAAATCTTCATCACCTGAAAATATAATTATAAAATGCCCATTACTATAATCTATTAAATTCATTATATTATTTGTTGCTTCCTTACTTTTAATAAGATTTACTGCATCTGCATAATCATTTTCATATAAATTACTAAGATACAAAACTCCTCCACCAAAACTATCCATTGCCTCTTCTATCTCTCCATCATGGCTATAATCAAGAGCCTGTGATAAGTCTGTTTGTATAAAATTATATTCTGGTACAAGCCCTAAAATATAATAAAGCTTTCCAAGTATTCTTGCTATACTCTCTTTTCCAACTCCTATATTCCCCTCAAAAGTGAATATATATGGAATATCAATAGTTTTATAAGCTATTCTGCCTCTTATTATCTGCATTTTCAAAAAACTTACAAGTCTTGCTATATCATCTTTTACCTCTTCAAGTCCTACCATAGCTTCAAGTTCTTTATAAAGAATATTATCAATTTCTGCTTCAATATCATTTCCAAGCCCTAGTGCTTTTCCATTATAAAACTTTCCACTATATATTTCTTCACCATTACTATTTAAAAGTTTTCCAACACCACAGCGAATATCATCTTTCCATTCTCCAGTATAAATTATATTTCCAAATGAGTCATAACTTACACCAAACCCAAATTTCTTTCCATTTCTAAAAAAACCTTCATATGACACTTTCTCTTTAGTATCATATAGTTTACCATTTCCATCAAACGAACCTTTATATAATTCTCCAGAATATTTAAGTTTATTTTTATAAAAAACTTTTCCATTTCCAGTAGCTTCATTATTTGAAAAAATCCCTTTATAAATATAATCACCTTTTTCTATATAATTATAAACTTCCTCGTCGTTATCTATAATTAAATTTAAAGATTCTTCTTTTTCTTTTACTACTACTTCTTCACTATTATTTTTTTCATTTTCACTGACTATATTTTCACATTCTACACTTTCTCTATTATCTTTTAGTATTTCACCTTCAAGCTCTTCCTCTATTACTTCTGTTATTTCTTCATCAATATCATCACTTTCCTCAACTTCTTGTGTTTCTTCATTTATATTACTATTCTCTCCATAAACTTCATAGATAACTTCATCTTCATCATCAAACTTATCTATATCAAATTTATCATTATTTAAAATATTATTTTCTACCGTACTATGTTCATTCTCACTTTCATAAAATTCACCAACTTTATTACCAATAAAACTTTCTAATGTATCAAAGTTATTATTTTTATATTCTATATCATTTTTAGGCTCATCTTCATATATAATCTCTAATGATTTATCTATGATATCTTGTCCTTTTTCATCATATGCATCAATTTTAATATCAAGGTTTTCACTATGTGGAATTTCAACATCCGTTTTTAATATCTTAACAACATTTGCTTCTAATCGCTTTCCTCTACTAAAAAAACCTTCAAATATATTTAATCCATCTCTATTATATAAAACACCTTCACCTGATTTTTCATCATTAAACCATTCACCATCATATTCAAGATTCCCTTGAATATAATAACTTCTACCTCTTCCATGCTTTTTATCATTACTAAAATCACCTTTGTATAGTATAAGATTATCATTTCCAAAAATCGTTCCACTACCTTCTCTTTTTGAATCTTTCCAAGAGCCTCGATAGTTAAGTTCTCCTGATGCATAATACAAACTTCCAAATCCTGATTTCTTATCTAATATCCATTCGCCTTTATATTTTACACCATCTTCATAGTATATAGTTCCAATTCCATTCTTCTTACTATCCTCAAACTGTCCCTCATACTCAATTCTTCCTGTATCTGTATAAAGAACTCCCTGTCCACAAGCACTTCCACCAAGCCATTTCCCCTCATAAAATTTCGCTCCATTTTCATAAAATAAAACACCCATTCCACTTGGATTATCACTTTCCCATTCTCCAGTATACTTAATTCCACCACTAGGATAATATAATCTTCCCCTACCAGCTCTTAATTCACCTTCAAACTCTCCTTCATAAAGCTTATTTTGTAATTTATCATAAATTATTTTATAAACACCCATCTTCTAAAACTTCACCCCTTATAAAAGTGTTATATTTAAATAAAATCTCCCTACTTATTTATATTTATAAAACTGTTAAAAAGTGATAACTTCTTAAAAATAAAAAAATTGCACCTTAGTTTTACACTAAGATACAATTTTCTACTATTTATTAAAAGCTTCTTTCCATTGTTCTTCTTTAAATCCTACAAGAACCTTATCATCTAAAACAACTAAAGGTCTTTTTACAAGCATTCCTTCAGTTGATAAAATTTCTAACAGTTCATCAAGTGGTGCTGATTTAACAACATCCTTAAGTCCAAGTTCTCTGTATCTAATTCCTGATGTATTAAAGAATTTATTTATAGTTAATCCACTTTTCTCAAAAAATACTTTTAACTCTTCTTTAGTCGGATTATTTTCAACTATATGTCTATCTTCAAAATCTATTCCATTTTCTTCAAGCCATTTTTTAGCTTTCTTACAAGTAGTACATTTTGGATACTCTAAAAATAATGTTTTCATATAAACACTCCTTTACTTTAATACTCGTTATTATATAATATACTATTTCTACCTACAAGTATTTTATATTATTTAGGGATTTTAACATATGCCTTAAATAAATCACCTTCACACTCTACTTTAAATACACCTTCATGGAGTTCTACAATACTCTTTGTTATTGCAAGACCAAGACCTGAACCCTCAACACCAGAATTTCTTGATTTATCACCACGATAAAATCTTTCAACAATATCATCTGAATCAAAATCAAGCTCATATTCAGATATATTTTTAAATGATATAAGGATATCACTACCAATATCCTGAACATTTATATAAACTCTTGTATTATCAAGCCCATATTTTAAAGCGTTCGTACCAAGATTTTGGAATACTCTAGACATTCTCATACCATCCATCTGAATAATTCCTTCTTCTATCCCCTTAATCTTAAACTCCATGTTTTTTTCTGTATTATAGTCATCAAGCTCTGCAATACATTGATGCAGAAGTTGAACTATATCAATATCATGCTTATCAAGAGTTATCTTACCTGAATTCATTTTAGAAACTTCAAATAAATCTTCAATTAAATCTTTAAGTCTTGTAGACTTTTCATCTAAAATATCAATATAAGCCGCTCTCTCATCTTCAGTAATATCTTCTCTTTGAATTATATTAACATAATTTATTATAGAAGTTAGAGGAGTTTTTAAATCATGTGAAACATTTGATATAAGTTCAGTTTTCATTTTTTCAGAAGTTAGTCCCTCTTCAATAGCTGTCTTATAACCTATTCTTATATCATTTATCCCCTTACTAAGCTTTCTTATTTGATGGTCATCATCAAACCTTACCTCAATATCAAAATTCCCCATTTCAATAGACTTAAGATTTGTTGTAACAAACTCTATCCCTTCATATCTATAAAGAATTTTTATTACAAAATGTAAAAGCAAAGCTGCTGGAATAGCAAAAATAACTAATAATTTAAGCATTTGTACTTCTATCCTAATCATATTATCTAAAGCTATACTTTCAAAAACAAATATTAAAGCTAAAGCAAGTACTCCAAATCCTATAATAATCCAGACAACACTATCTTTTAAAACTTCATCAAACATAATATTTCTTTTAAGTAATGTATATACAGCATTTTTTATTTTACTAAGATATCCCCACCTCAAACTATCTCTATATAATTTAAGTCCCATATTTTTAAACATCATAATTTTTTTAGAAAGTATAATTATTATTATTAAAATACATATACCACTTAAAACTGCGACCATATCAATTGCTCTAATTTCACTTTCATATATCTTAGATGGTGTAAAATAAATTTTTTCAAAACCATTACTAGATTTAACATTATTTGCATTATCATATGCCATTCTTGCAAAAATATTTTCTTCCTTTTCTTCTCCTAAAGCATCAAGAATCTCTTTTGAACTTTTGAAAGGAACTAAAAGGTCCTTAATCCAAGATTTATTTGAATAGACAACTTTCTTTTTAGTATCAAAAATAATAACTCCAATATCACCAACCCCTTGAATATCTTCAAGTATTTTATCCTCATCATCATTAAATTTTTCTACTTCACGAAATTTTTCAAGCACAGGTAATTTTTTAGTAACTTGTCCTTCAATTTCTTTTGCCTGTGCATTTAATCTCTCAGTCATATATGTTTCTTTATCTAAGATAGCTAACTTATACGGTATCTTCTCATCATTAATTATCATATTACCTGAAAAAATAGTTATAAAAAATGGAATTGCTATAAGTAAACATAAGCATATAAAGTTCTCTGTTGACCTTACCTTTAACTTATAATTGTTAAACCATTTATTAACTATACCCAGACTACTTTTATTCTCTGTCCATTTTGTACCCAATTCCCCACACCACCTTTATATACTCTGGGTTCTTTGAGTTAACTTCTATTTTTTCTCTCATTCTTCTTATATGAACCGTAACTGTGTTTTCACTTTTATAGAAAACTTCTTTCCAAACTTTTTCATAAATTTCTTTAATTGAAAAAATCCTCCCAGTATTTGAAGCAAGTAAAACTAAAATCTTATATTCAGTTGCTGTAAGTCTTATTTCTTCATCCCTTAAAACTACACTTTTATTAACTGTATCAATAGTTAAATCTTTAATCTTAATTTTTTGAGAAGATGTTTCTACATCAAGTGGCTTTTCATATCTTCTTAGTTGTGACTTAACTCTTGCAACTAATTCTAAGTGATTAAATGGCTTTGTAACATAATCATCTGCACCAATATTTAAACCAAGTATTTTATCCCTATCTTCTGATTTTGCTGAAATCATAATAATAGGAATATTTTTTTCCTCTCTAATTTTCATACATGCATTAATTCCATCCATTCTTGGCATCATAACATCTAAAATAACTAAATGAATTGGTTCTGTTTCTAGCAACTCAATAGCTTCTTGTCCATCTTTAGCTTTTATAACTTTAAAGCCTTCACTTCTTAAATATATATCTACCGCATCTCTAATTTCTTTTTCATCATCTGCAACCAGTACCGTAAATTTATTCATATATCCCCCTTAAACCTTTTTTAGTTAATTAAAATATCTCATATTGAAAATATTAACATATTTAAATTAACTAATTATTAAATTTAAATTAATTCATGTAGCAAATCAGAATAATTTTAAGGAAAATGGAGTTAATATGTGCTAAAATCCTATATCCTAATATTTTGCAGAAATACATAGATATATAAAGATGGTTTATTTTTCAAAATCCTTTATACTATTAAATGATTATATACATAGGAGATTATTTTATTATGACTAATCTGAGTAAAAAAACGACAATTATCGACATATCAGTAATCATAGCTGGTTGCATAATTGCTTCTTCAGGAGTAAATATATTCCTAACAGATGCAAAGCTTCTAAGTGGTGGTGCTACAGGAATCGGGCTTATATTCCAATATTTATTTGGTATAAATGCAGGAATAATAGTTCTAATTATCAATATACCTTTATTTTTATTAAGCTATCTTAAGCTAGATAAAAGATTTACTATCTATTCAATAATTGGAACTTTAGCTTTATCATTTTCACTTATGCTTACAGCAAACATACATATAAACCTTAATATAAGCGATCCGCTTGTTTTATGTATCTATGGTGGTGTTCTTTGTGGAATAGGTTATGGACTAGTCTTTTCAAGAAGTGGTTCAACAGGTGGAACTGACATAATAACTATGGCAATTAAGAAAAAATATTCTAATTTAAACATAGGTAAAGTCGGACTTGCTCTAAACTTTATTATTGTTACAGTAGCTTCATTCTATTTTGGATTATCAATAGCTCTGTATACTTTAATTTGTATGTTTACTCAAGGTATAGTTATCGACAAAGTTATTAATGGTCTTAACTCAAAAAAATTACTTCTAATAATAACTCAAAAAGAACAAGAAGTAATAGACCATATAATAGTTAAAATGAACAGAGGAGTAACTTCACTTGAAGCAAATGGTGAATACTCACATAAACATGGAAAAATGCTATATTGCCTTGTAACAACAAGACAAATGATATCTTTAAAAACAACTATTTTAGAAATTGACCCAACAGCTTTTATAACAATAATATCTGTTAATGAAGTTAAAGGTCGTGGATTTGAAAGTATGGTTGCATAAATAAAAGGATGTCCACCACTTGGTGAACATCCTTTTGTTTATTTTATAAGCAAAATATTTATACTGCTTATATATTAATGTTACTAGCAAAGCCTTTTTTAAAAAACTTTCATTATTTGCTTACTAAATATTTTTCTCTCCCAACTTTATATAAATCTTCCCCAGTAGAATCTATAGCTACAATTACAGGGAATTTCTTCACTTCTATTCTCCTTACTGCTTCAGCTCCTAAATCTTCATATGCTATAATCTTAGAACTTATTATACTTTTACTAATAAGTGCTCCAGCTCCTCCAATAGCAGCAAAATATATACACTTATTTCTAACCATAGCTTCTATAATATCTTTACTTCTACTCCCTTTACCAATCATACCTTTAAGACCTAAATCAAGCAAAATAGGAGTATATGAATCCATCCTATAACTTGTTGTTGGACCAGCAGACCCTATAACTTCGCCTTCTTTATTTGGAGTAGGTCCAACATAATAGATAGTCTGTCCTTTAATATCAAATGGCAACTCTTCTTTTTTATCTATACTCTCAACAATTCTTTTATGAGCTGCATCTCTACCTGTATACATAATTCCACTTAATAAAACACTCTCACCAATTTTTAATTCTCTAATATCCTCTTCTTTAAGAGGTAACATAATCTCTCTCATATTTAAAACCTCTCCTATAAAATAATTTCTTTATGTCTTGTAGAATGACAATTTATATTAACAGCAACAGGAAGTCCTGCTATATGAGTTGGAAAAGTTTCTATATTCACGCATAAAGCTGTTGTTTTCCCACCAAAACCTTGTGGTCCAATCCCAAGTTTATTTATTTTCTCAAGCATTTCTTCTTCAAGTTCTTTATAAAAAACATCAGAGTTTCTAACACTAAAATCTCTCATAAGAGCTTTTTTAGCAAGGTATGCGACCCTATCAAAATTCCCACCAATTCCAACTCCAACAACAATTGGAGGACAAGGGTTTCCACCTGCAAGTTCTATTGTTTCTAATATAAACTCTTTAACCCCTAAAACTCCATCAGATGGTTTTAACATTTTAATTCTGCTCATATTTTCAGACCCAAATCCTTTAGCTCCAAAAACTATCTTAACCTTATCACCATCAACTATTTTATAATCTATAATAGCTGGGGCATTATTCCTTGTATTAACCCTTCTAAGAGGGTCTTCTACTACTGATTTCCTAAGATAACCTTCTTCATAAGCCTTTATAACACCCATATTAATTGCCTCTTCTAAGCTACCACCAATAAAATGTACATCTTGCCCTATTTCTAAAAATAAACAAGCCATTCCAGTATCCTGACAAAGTGGCTTATTTTCACTTTCTGCAATTCTATAATTTTCTTCAATACTCTCTAAAATTTTTTTTGCTAAAACAGAAGTTTCTTTTTTTTTAGCAAAACTAATACTATCCTTTACATCCTTCGGTAAAAATACACTAGTCTCTAATGCAAGTTTTTTTACTGCATCTTCTATTTCCCTAACATTAACTTCTCTCATTTATAAACACCACCCTAAATAATCTAAAATAATTATATACCTTTTACCAATTACTGTTAACCATTCTTTTACTTTTATCATAATAAAAAATCATAGTATAACTTTCTCATACTATGATTTCATTACTTAATTTTCTACTCTATTTTTCATTTCATAAAAATTATCAACTGAAATTTTAAGAATATCAGCAAAATCTTTTTGGTAACTTTCATCTACAAGCAATACACATTCATCTGGATTAGATAAAAAACCACATTCTACAATAACAGAAGCCGCCTTAGATGGATTTCTAATAACCCTAAACTGTGTTCCTGCATCTTTAGGCATTCTTACATTGCTACTATCTAAACTCTCCTTAAAGCTTGCTTGCATCAAATCTGCAAGTGCTTTACTATCTGGACTATTTTGTGCATACCAAACTTGCATCCCTTTATACTTTGCTTCCGGAAATGTATTTTGATGAATACTTATAAAAATATCTGCATCCGTACTATTTTTAAGCTTAACTCTACTAGCTAAATCTTCCCTCTTCTTTTCCCTAATTGTTTTCCCCTCTGTATAAAGCCCCTTATCTTCATCTCTAGTCATATAAACCTTATAGCCCCCATCTTCTAAAACTTCTTTTAATTTTAATCCTATACTTAAATTAACATCCTTCTCAATAACTCCGCTACTTGATACAGCTCCACCATCAATCCCACCATGACCTGGATCTATTAGTATAACTTTCTCACTAGCATATGCTATCTTACTCATAAAAAATAGAAAACAAAAAACTCCTATTAAACTTAAAGTAATTTTTTTCTTCATAAAAACCTCCAATAAAATTATTTCATTTCTAGTATCTCCTTTTAAATCTAACTTTATTAAAAGAAAAAGGAGTGCTATTTAGCACTCCTTAAAATTACTTATTATTTTGAATAACACTATCCGCTATGTTTGTAGCATGATCTCCTATTCTTTCAAGATTACTTAAAAGATCCATGAATATCGCTCCCTCATATGCATTACACTTACCATCGTTAAGTCTTCCAATATGATTATATCTATATTCTTTTTGCTGTGAATCTATTCTGTGTTCTATATGGTATACAGCCTCAGCCTTTTGAATATCTCTCTCTTCGTAAGCCTTAATAGATGTTTCAAGTGCACTAATTGTGTCTGCATACATACTATCAAGTTCTTTAATTGCATCTGCTGAATAGTTAAGATTTTTAACACTTCTAAGAAGTGCAAGCTCTGCTATATTCTCAGCATGATCTCCAATCCTCTCAATATCAGTTACGATATGGAAAGTAGCTGCTACTATATTTCTCTCTCTATTTGATAAATCTCTTTTTGATAACTTAACTAAATATGATGTTATAGCTTCTTCTAAAACATTTATACTCTCTTCATTTTCATAAACCTTTTTAACTAACTTCTCATCTTTTCTATCAAAAGCTTCTTTACTAAGTTCTAAATTTTTTCTAGCTTTATTAGCCATTCTTATTGTTTCTTTAATAACTTGACCAGCTGCAATAACAGGTGTTTCAAGAATTTTATCATCAATAAACTTTGGTCCTACCCTTTCAATATCATCTTCACCTTTAATTAGCTTATTAACAAACTTAATTAGAAGTCCCATGAATGGGAAGATAATAATTGTTGCACCTATATTAAATATAGTATGTGCATTGGCGACTTGTCTAGCAACCATATCTGGGCTCATTTGTTGAACTACCTTACCAAGAATACTTATAAATGGTAAGAATATTAATGTTCCAACTACATTAAATAATAAATGTAAAATCGCTGCTTTTCTAGCATTGATTGTTGTACCTATACAAGCAAGTAATGCTGTTACACAAGTACCTATATTACATCCAAATAATATTGGAAGTGCTGCTTCGATATTAATTGCCCCTGCCGTAGCAAGAGAGATTAGTATTCCTGTTGTTGCTGATGAACTTTGTAAAACTGCTGTCATAGCAAGTCCAACTACAATTCCGATAAGAGTATTATCTCCAATAGCCATAACCATTTGCTCAAATACTGGTGAATTTGCAAGAGGCTTCATTGCCGCACTCATTGCTGACATTCCCATAAATAAAAGACCAAATCCTAAAATTATATTTCCAATTTCTTTTCTCTTCTTAGCTTTAGCTGCAATAACAACTATTGCTCCGATAGCTACAAACATTGGTGCATAATCTGTAAGCTTAAATGCTACAAGTTGAGCTGTAATAGTTGTCCCTATATTAGCTCCCATGATAACTCCTGCTGCCTGTATAAGATTCATAAGACCTGCATTAACAAATCCTACAACCATAACAGTAGTAGCTGATGAACTTTGAACTATAGCAGTAACCACAGCTCCAACTATAACTCCGATAAATCTATTTTTTGTAACTTTTTCAAGAATTCCCTTAAGTTTATCTCCTGCTGAATTCTCTAAACCTTCTCCCATTATCTTCATTCCATATAAGAAAAGACCAAGTCCCCCTAATAATTCAATTGCCGTAAAAAACACATCTTTCAAAGTTAAATCGCTCCTTCACTAATTTAATATTTATTAAAATTTTAATTATTCCCGTTCTCACAATTTTAATTTTAACCTATCCTCCCCCCTTTGTTAATAGCTTTTAAGACTTCTTAACCTAAACTTAAACTTCAACCCATTTTTTACCTATTATATTTTAAAATACATTTAATATTCTAAACATTTAATTAACAAACACTAAAAAACACCTATTAAAAAGAAAAATGAAAGAGATTAAATCATATAATTTAACCTCTTTCATTTACACTTTATTCACTTTTCTTAACACTAATCTAATTTTAATTATCAATTTCATAAAATTCATCAATTAAATTGTATATTTTTCAAAATATTATTTAACATCAATTTTTTTATTCTCCTAAATTCCACTCACTATAAAACATTTCTAAAAAACTCACCATAAAATTATGTCTTTCATTTGCTAAAATTTTAGCTGTATCAGTATTCATTAAATCCTTAAGTTTTAATAATTTCTCATAAAAATGATTAACAGTAGTATTCTTTTTCTTAACATCATCAAGTGATTTAAAATCCATAGCTTTAACCTCTGGGTCATATATCAGATTATTTTTATAACCACCATAAGTAAATGCTCTAGCAATCCCAATAGCACCTATTGAATCTAACCTATCAGCATCTTGAACTATCATGCCCTCTAGAGATGTTTGTGTTGAATCAACAACTCCACCTTTAAAAGAAAGAGTTTTAATTATATCTGTTATCTTAAATATATCATCATCTGAAACTTCTTGAGCTACTAAAAACTTTTCAATTCTGCTAGTATCTGTTTTATTCTCACTAGAAAATTTCCAATCATCTACATCATGAAGTAATGCTGTAATTTTAACTATAAACTCATCTGCCCCCTCTTCTCTTTCAAGAATGTAGCATGTGTTTTTATAAACTCTATCAATATGAAGCCAGTCATGTCCACTTCCTTCATCACAAAACTCACTCTTAATAAAATTAATAGTATTTTCTATAACTAAATCTTTATCCATAAAGCCACCTCTTTCATATATAATTATATATAAAAAAAAGAGAGGTATAAACCTCTCTCCATAAAATAGAAAATTATCTTTTTGAGAATTGTGATGATTTTCTAGCTTTCTTCTTACCGTATTTCTTTCTTTCAACCATTCTTGAGTCTCTAGTAACAAATCCAGCTTTCTTTAATTCAGCTCTTAAGTTCTCATCAGCTTTTAATAAAGCTCTTGTGATCCCGTGTCTGATAGCTCCAGCTTGACCTGTTGTTCCCCCACCGTGAACATTAACTAAAACGTCATATTTATCTTTAGTTTCTGTTAAAACTAATGGTTGGTTAACGATCATTCTTAAAGTTTCTAATCCAAAGTATGTTTGGATATCTCTTTTATTTATTGTAACATTACCTTCTCCAGGTACTAATCTTACTCTTGCAACTGATGTTTTTCTTCTACCAGTTCCCATGTATTGAACCTTTGCCATTTGAATTCCCTCCTTCTAATTTATACTAGTACTTTAACTCAAGTACTGATGGTTTTTGTGCTTCAAATCCGTGCTCTGAACCTTTAACTGTTTTAAGTTTTTTAAGCATTTGTCTTCCTAAAACTCCAGTAGGTAACATTCTTCTTACAGCTTCATCGAAAACGAACTCAGGTTTTTTAGCTAAAACAACTCTATAAGGTGTTTCTTTTAATCCACCAACGTATCCGCTGTGCTTTCTCATCATTTTTTGGTCTAATTTCTTACCAGTTAAAACAACCTTTTCAGTGTTTATAACGATAACGAAATCTCCACAGTCACAGTTAGGTGTGAATGTTGGTTTATGCTTTCCTCTTAATATTGAAGCAACCTGACTAGCTACTCTTCCTAGTGGCTTTCCAGCAGCGTCAACTACGTACCATGATCTTTCTACAGTTTGTGCATTAGCAATGTATGATTTCATGATTTATTCCCTCCTTAGATATTCAAAATTTATTTTCATTTTAATTTATTAGTTCTATGTATGTTAAAACTCTATGAGTTAGATACACAATCTTCTCTTACAAACAAATACCATTATAATACACGCATACGGGTGTGTCAACTTTTTTCTTTTAATTTAGCAAAAAACCTTTTCAAGACATAATCCCTTTGCTGGTGCACATTTACCTGCTTTTTTCCTATCCTTTGATAATATAATATTTGGTATTTCTTTTGGTTTAATTTTACTAGAACCCACATCTAGTAGTGTCCCAACTATTATCCTAGCCATATTATATAAAAAAGCATTTGCAGTGATATATACTTTGATAAACTCTCCTTCAACTTCTATATGTAAATCAGTAATCGTTCTAGTAGATGTCTTAACTGAACCACCTTGGCTTTTAAAAGCCTCAAAATCATGTTCACCATAAAAATACTGACAAGCTTCTTTCATTAGCTCAACATCAAGATATGGTACATGATGATATGAATAATTTCTTCCTATAGTCATAGGCTCTCTTCTTATACAGATACTATAACTATATGTTTTTCCTGTACTAAAATATCTTGAATGAAAATCCATACTAACCTCTTCTGACTCTAAAATAACCATATCCTTTGGAACTTTTGTATTAATAGCATCTCTAAATCTCTCACTTGGAATAGTTGAATTTGTTTTAAAATTGCAAATATATCCTCTTGCATGAACCCCTGAATCTGTTCTACTACTCCCAAACACTTCAATATCTTCACCAGTAAGCTTTGATATAGCCTTTTGTAAATCTTTTTGAACAGTTCTTTCAGTTGGTTGTATTTGCCACCCACAAAAATTTGTTCCATCATATTCAATCTTAAGCTTAATATTTCTCATATAAAATTCCCACCTAACTTATTTATTAATTATCCTATATTTATATCTTATAAAATAGCTCTTAAAATTCTAATTAATCTTTATTCTAAAATTATAACAAAATAAAAAGACTTTGATAAATCAATATGAAATATCAAAGCCTATTTTTTAACGTTAGCTTTATAATCTTTTTCAAGATTATAATAATTTTATATTATTCCTACTCTCATAAGAACTGTAAGTCCAATTAAAACAATAATAGAAGCATATCCAACTATATCTCTACCTGTATATTTTAATTTCTTCATCCTAGTTCTTCCCTCTCCACCTCTATAACATCTTGCTTCCATAGCCATAGCAAGTTCATCAGCTCTTCTAAAAGAACTAATAAATAATGGTACAAGTAAAGGGATTAAATTTTTAGCCCTTTTCATAATATTTCCTGATTCAAAATCAGCACCCCTAGCTTTTTGAGCTTTCATTATCTTATCAGTCTCATCAATAAGAGTTGGAATAAATCTTAATGCAATAGTCATCATCATAGCAAGCTCATGAGCTGGGAACTTAACTTTCTTTAACGGATTAAGTAAACTCTCAATACCATCTGTAAGCTCAATAGGAGATGTTGTAAGAGTTAATAGAGATGTTCCCATTATTAGTAGTATAAGTCTTAAAACCATCTTAATAGCCATTAAAATACCATTAGTATAAATTTCAAAGAACTTCCACTTCCAAACCAATTCACTAGGATTACCTTTAATCATAAAGACATTAAATAAGGAAGTAATTATAATAAGTATAAAAATGGGTTTAAGCCCATTATAAATAAACCTAAACGGTACTTTTGATATTATAATCGCAAGTGCTAAAAATACTATAGAAAAACCATATCCATAAATATGACCAACTAAAAATAAATTAATTACATATAAAATTGTAAGAAGTATCTTTGTTCTTGGATCAAGTTTATGAACAAATGATTTTCCTGGGATATATTGTCCGAGTGTAATATCCTTAAGCATCAATTTTCTCCTTTCTCTTCAAGATTTTTAAAAGTGCCTCTTTAGCATCTTCAATAGTAAATATATCATCTGATATATCAAAACCTTTATCTCTAAGTCTATTTATCATATAAGTAACCTGTGGTACACCAAGCCCTATCTTTTCAAGTATATCAATTTGCTTGAAAACTTCACTAACAGTTCCATCAAGTGCAATATCACCATTATTCATAACAATAACTCTAGATGCAATCCTTGCAACATCTTCCATACTATGACTAACTAAAATAATCGTCATATTATAATTAGCATGCAAAATCTTAATTTGTGCTAAAATATCATCTCTCCCCTTAGGATCAAGTCCTGCTGTAGGTTCATCAAGTATAAGAATCTTAGGCTCCATTGCTATAACTCCAGCAATAGCAACTCTTCTCTTTTGCCCACCTGACAACTCAAATGGAGATATATCTTTATACTCTTCATAATCTAAACCAACCATTTCCATGGACTTTTTAACTCTCTTAGTTATAGCATCTTGCTCAAGCCCCATATTTCTTGGTCCAAACTCAATATCTTTCTCAATAGTTTCTTCAAACAACTGATACTCTGGATACTGAAATACAAGTCCAACTTTCTTTCTTATATCACTAAGCTTAGTCTTCTTATCTGATAAATCTATACCATCAACAATTATCTTCCCCTCTGTTCCCTTTAACAGACCATTTAAATGTTGAATAAGTGTAGATTTACCAGAACCAGTATGCCCTATAAGTGCAACAAATTCCTCATCTTTTATTTCTAAATTAATATTATTAAGAGCCATCTTCTCAAATGGACTTTTAGGCATATAAACATGTTTTAAGTTTTCTATTTTAATCGACATAACTCATCCACCATTTCATCTATATTTAATATTTCATTAGAAATATCAATTCCTTCCCTTCTTAATTCATAAGCAAGTTCTGTAACTTGTGGTACATCAAGACCTATCGCCTTAATTTTTTCAACATTAGAGAATACCTCTCTAGGTGTTCCCTCAAGCTCAACATGCCCTTTATCCATAACTATAACTCTATCAGCCATAGCAGCTTCGTCCATATAGTGTGTTATAAGAATAATCGTTATATTTAAATTTTTATTTATATCTTTAATAGTTTCAAGAACCTCTTTTCTCCCTGATGGATCAAGCATAGCTGTTGGTTCATCTAAAATAATACATCTAGGCATCATTGCAAGAATCCCAGCTATAGCAATTCTTTGTTTCTGTCCTCCTGAAAGTAAATGAGGTGCATGTTTTCTATAATCATACATTCCAACTTTTTTTAAGCACTCATCAACACGCTTTCTAATTTCTAAAGGCTCTACCCCTAAATTTTCTGGACCAAAAGCAACATCTTCTTCAACAATAGTTGCAACTAGTTGATTATCTGGATTTTGAAAAACCATTCCAGCTTGACTTCTAATATCCCAAAGAAGACTATCATCTCGTGTATCCATATTATTAACAAGCATTTTACCACTAGTAGGTAGTAAAAGTGCATTCATATGCTTCGCAATAGTAGATTTACCTGATCCATTATGCCCTAAAACAACTAAAAACTCGCCTTTTTTAACATTTATATTAACATTATCTAAAGCTATCTTTTCTTCTTTTCCTTCTTCAACTTCATATTTAAAAGTTAAATCTTCAGAAATAACCATAAATTCCTCCATCTCTATACCTCCCACTTCATTATTATGTATTAATTTTTACATATAATAGGTTATTAATATCTGCTACCTAATATCTATATTTTCCTATTTATATATATATCCCAACTACTATTATATTTTAAACCTCGAAAATGAACAACTTTCCAAAATACAACATTTTGTTAAAATTATAAAAAAAAATATCTACTTATAAAATAATACTATTTGTAGTTTTATTTTGTAAATAGATATAATCTATATATTATTAAATTTTATAAATAGCATTTGTCTAATAACCATAATCTCATCAGATAATAATCCTACACTATAGTTACATAAGTATACTCTTATACTTAACTCGTACTATTCCCTTTAACTTAAAGGTTTTTTATTTTTTATGAAAAAGGGATTAAGCGTAACACTTAATCCCTGAAGCAAAATTATACTAATTCAAGTATAACTGTTTCTGCTCCGTCTCCTCTTCTAGGACCAATTTTGTACATTCTAGTGTATCCACCGTTTCTCTCACTGTACTTTGGAGCTATGTTATCGAATAAATCTTTAACAACTGTTTCTTCTGTTACAAATGCTAAAACTTGTCTTCTAGCGTGAAGATCACCTCTTTTACCAAGAGTAATCATTTTTTCTGCTAATCTTTTAGTTTCTTTTGCTCTAGTTACAGTAGTCTCAATCTTTCCATGCTTTAAGAAACTTGTTACAAGGTTTCTTAACATTGCTCTTCTCTGGTCAGTAGGACGACCTAACTTACGATATCCTGCCATTGCTCTACCTCCTAACTATTCGTCATTAACTTTTAAATTTAACCCTAGCTCGATAAGCTTTTTCTCAACTTCTTCAAGTGATTTCTTACCAAGATTTCTAACTTTCATCATATCATCCATGCTCTTAGCTGCAAGCTCTTGAACTGTATTGATACCTGCTCTTTTTAAACAGTTATATGATCTAACTGATAAATCAAGCTCTTCGATAGTCATTTCTAGTGCTTTTTCTTTTTTATCTTCTTCTTTTTCTATCATGATTTCAACGTCATTTGTGTTATCAGTTAAAGTCATAAATAATTTGAAGTGCTCGATAAGAATTTTTGCTGATAAAGATATAGCTTCTTCTATTTTAATAGTTCCATTAGTCCATATTTCAAGTGTAAGCTTATCATAATCTGTGATTTGCCCAACTCTAGTATTTTCTATTGAAAAGTTTACTCTCTTAACAGGAGTATAAATAGAATCTATAGCTATAGCTGATAATGGAAGATCTTCAGTTTTGTTTTTGTTTTGAGTAACATAACCTCTACCTCTATTAACAGTTATTTCCATATATAACTTTCCATCTTCATCTAATGTAGCAATTTTTAAGTCCTTATTGATAACTTCTACATCACCATCTGTAGTTATATCTGCTCCAGTAACCACTCCTGGTCCTTTTGCATCTATATAGATAGTTTTTGGTCCTTCACCTTCCATAGTCAATGCTAATGTTTTAAGGTTTAATATTATTTCAGTAACATCTTCCTTAACTCCAATAACAGTTGAAAACTCATGAAGAACTGAGTCTATTTTAACAGAAGTTGGCGCAACACCTGGTAAAGAAGAAAGTAATATTCTTCTTAATGCATTCCCAAGAGTAGTTCCATATCCTCTTTCAAGTGGTTCTATGGTAAATCTACCATATGTTCCATTATCATTTGACTCTATACATTGAATAACTGGCTTTTCGATTTCTAACATTCGCAAACCCTCCTTAATATTAAAATGGCAACCTTATTCTGAGGGCAACTGATCCATCTTAAAAAGTCATTCCTTTAAGATTAATTACTATTTGCATGTATAACTCACATTATACCTTCACTGTATAGCACCTTTTCTAAAGAAATTATATATACTCCATAAAGTTTACACTATATAGATACATATACATAATTATAATCACATATAAAATATGAAATTAAATTACACTCTTCTTCTTTTTGGTGGTCTACAACCATTATGAGGAATTGGAGTTACATCTTTAATTAAAGTAACTTCTAATCCAGCTGCTTGTAAGCTTCTTATAGCCGCTTCTCTACCAGCTCCTGGTCCTTTAACATAAACTTCGATACTTTTTAAACCGTGTTCCATAGCTGCTTCTGCTGCTTTTTCAGCGGCCATTTGAGCTGCGAAAGGAGTACTTTTTCTTGAACCTCTAAATCCAAGACCACCAGCACTTGCCCATGCTAATGCATTTCCTCTTTCGTCAGTTAAAGTAACTATTGAGTTGTTGAATGTTGATTGTATGTGCGCTGCACCAAATTCAACGTTTTTTCTGTCTCTTTTTCTTCTAGTTTTTTTAACTTTTTGAGCCATTGCGTCTTACCTCCTTAATTATTTCTTCTTGTTAGCCATAGTCTTCTTAGGACCTTTTCTTGTTCTAGCGTTAGTCTTAGTTTTTTGTCCTCTTACTGGAAGACCTCTTCTATGTCTAACACCTCTGTATGATCCTATTTCGATTAGTCTTTTAATGTTTAATTTGATCTCTCTTCTAAGGTCACCCTCAACTGTAAAGTTCTCATTTACGTATGTTCTTATTTCATTAACTTGATCTTCTGTAAGATCTTTAATTCTAACGTCACAACTAATTCCTAATTCCTTAAGTACTTTTTGTGAAGTAGATAATCCCACACCGTATATATAAGTTAAACCTATCTCAACTCTTTTTTCTTTTGGTAGGTCAACACCTGCTATTCTTGCCATTAATTACACCTCCTGATTTTGAAATATTGATTTTTCAATCATTAATTTCCTCAAAATATATTAACTAATTTTTAGGCTATTAAATTTATATATATCACTAAATTTAAATTTCTTAACAGAACGCCTATATAATCATATTTTAGTTTTTAGAAAAAGTCAATATCTATTAGCTTATCTATAACTTAAATATTCTTAAGGTTAAATTTATTAGCCTTGCTTTTGCTTGTGCTTTGGATTTTCACAGATTACCATTACTCTTCCTTTTCTTCTTATAACCTTGCACTTTTCGCAAATAGGCTTAACTGATGGTCTTACTTTCATCGGTAACCCTCCTTATTTTGCTCTCCAAGTTATTCTACCTCTACTTAAATCGTATGGTGAAAGTTCTAAAGTAACTGTATCACCTGGTAGAATTCTTATAAAGTTCATTCTTAATTTCCCAGAAATATGAGCATTTATTTCCTGCCCACTCTCTAATTTAACTCTAAATGTTGCATTTGGTAATGATTCTAAAACCGTACCTTGCATTTCTATTACATCTTCTTTTGACATAAGGTAATCAAACCTCCTTGACAGTGCCATTAAGCATATCAATTATTATAAAAAATATATATTAATTTGTGAAAGAATTGATTGCTCTCCATCAATCACAATAATAAGTTCAAATATTTAATCTACCTATTGGCCATAAATTTAATTATATTTGTATATTATAAAAGTATAAACTTTTTTTACTTACTATACAACCACTCTGCCAATTAAGTTATGCAGCTTTCACCGTAATAACTACCAAGTCATAAATTTTACAAACTCATAACTAAGTATAAGAGCCTTAATCTACTCAACTAACGTAAGTATTTCTGGTCCATCTGGTAAAATTGCAATGGTGTTTTCATAATGTGCTGCTAATGTTCCATCAGCAGTAACTACTGTCCACCCATCACTTAATGTTTTAACATTGTGTTTACCAATATTAAGCATTGGTTCAATAGCTAAGACCATTCCTTTTACAAGTAATGGGCCTTTGCCAGGCTTTCCAAAGTTAGGCACATTAGGATCTTCATGAACATTTCTGCCGATACCATGACCAACAAAATCTCTTACAACTGAAAACCCTTGAGCTTCAGCGTATTTCTGAATTTCACTAGATATGTCTGACAATCTATTTCCTAACTTAGCTTTTTCTATACCTTTGAAAAAACTTTTTTTAGTAACTTCTATAAGTTTTCTAGCTTCTTCATTAACATTTCCTACTGGAAATGTTCTTGCTGCATCTCCATGAAAACCATCGATAAATGCACCACAATCAACGGAAACTATATCTCCATCTTTAAGAGTATAATTTCCAGGTATACCGTGAACCACTGTAGTATTTACAGATATACAAACTGAAGCTGGGAAGCCATATAATCCTTTAAAGGATGGCTTAGCTCCTTGCTTAGTTATAAATTCTTCAGCAATCCTATTCAACTCTGCAGTTGTAATACCTGGTTTGATATTTCTTTCAAGCAGGTTCAAAGTTTCACCAACTATTTTACCTGCTTTTCTCATAAGAGAAATTTCTAAATCATTCTTAATTAAAATCATTAGTTATTGCTCCCTAAGATCATACAAATATCTTCAAATACCTTATTAATTGCTTTTGTTCCATCAACTTTTGAAAGTTGTTCTCTTCCAGTATAGAATTTTATAAGTGGTAGTGTCTGTGCTTCATATACTGAAAGTCTATCATTGACTATTTCAACAGTGTCATCCTTTCTTTGCATTACATCACTTCCACATAAATCACACTTACCATCTATACTTGATGGATTAAACTTCACATGATAGCTAGCTCCACATGAAGTACATACTCTTCTTCCTGTCATTCTCTCAAGTATGAAACTTGAAGGAACTTCTATTAAAAGAGCTGTATCTATTTTTTCTCCTCTAGTTGCTAGGAACTCCTCTAAAGCAATTGCTTGCTCAACAGTTCTTGGAAAACCATCTAATAAATATCCATTCTTACAATCATCAAAAGTTAATCTATCCTTAACCATGTTAATTGTTACTTCATCAGGAACTAAATGACCTTTATCCATGTAGCTCTTAGCTTCAATACCTAAAGGTGTATTCTCAGAAATATTCTTTCTAAAAATATCTCCTGTTGAAATATGAGGAATTTCATATTTATTACTAATTGATTTTGCCTGTGTTCCCTTACCAGCTCCTGGAGGACCTAATAAAATCATTTTCACTGGCATTCATCTCCATAATCTTTCTTATTTAAGAAATCCTTTATAATGTCTCATTGTTAACTGTGTTTCTAACTGTCTCATCATCTCTAATGCAACAGAAACTAAAATTAATAATGATGTCCCTCCAAACTCAACTCCTTTGAAGTTTGTGTAATTTGCAACTAAAACTGGTGAAACAGCTATTATAGCAGCAATTACTCCCCCGAAGAAAGCCATTCTGTTTAAAAGTTTTTCAAGGTAAATAGCTGTTTCCTTACCAGGTCTGATACCAGGAATAAATCCTGATGACTTGTGCATATTCTCAGCCATCTCCTCAGGTTTAAAGGTTATTTGAGTATAAAACCATGTGAAGAATATTGTTAATACTGCATAACATATAGGATATAAAACACCCTCATAGTTAAACGGACTAAAAGCATTACTAGTAATCCAATCAGCAAAACTATTACCTTTGAAAAATCCTGCTATAGTTCCAGGGAATCCCATAACTGACATAGCAAAAATAATTGCTATTACAGTAGATCCAATAATACTTAAAGGAATATGAGTATTTTGTCCCTTGTAAACTTTATTTCCTACAGACTTCCCAGCATAATGCACAGGAATTCTTCGTTCTCCTAATGACAGTATAATAACCGCACAAATCAGTACTAGACTTGCTACTACAAATAATGCTACTTCTACTATCCCAACTTCTCCAACTTTTGATAAACTGAAAATTTGGGCTCCTGTCTTAGGTAAACCAGAAATAATATTAGCAAATATTATTAATGATACACCGTTACCTAGTCCTTTTACTGTAATTTGATCTCCAAGCCACATAAGGAATGTAGAACCAACTACTAAAGAAACTATGATAAGCAGTACACTCGTTAGGTTATTTTTATCTAACGCACCACTTCTTACTATTAATAAATAAGTTCCAACAGACATAACAATTCCTATAAATATAGAAGCATATCTAGTGATGTTTTGGATTTTCTTACGTCCATCCTCACCTTCCTTAGACATTTGTTCAAGCTGTGGAATAGCAATTGTTAACAATTGCATTATGATTGATGCATTAATATAAGGTACCACTCCAAGTGCAAAAATACTAAATCTTGCTAGAGATCCACCTGATATAAGGTTATAAAAACTAAGCATTCCTTCTGAGTTCACCATTTTTTGTAAATGCGCTGTATCTATTCCAGGAACAGGAATATGACTTCCCATCCTGAAGATTACAACTAAGAATACCGTCCATAGAATTTTCATTCTAAGATCTGGAACTTTCCAGGCATTACGTAGGGTTGATAGCATACTAGTTCACCTCAACTTCTCCTCCAAATGCAACAACTTTTTCAGCTGCTTGCTTTGAGAACTTGCAACCTTTAACTGTTAATTTCTTTTCAACGTTTCCGTTTGCAAGAATTTTAACGCCATCCATTATTTTACTTACTACTCTTCTTTCAAGTAATAATTCTGGAGTAACAACTGTACCATCTTCAAAGATGTTAAGTCTATCAACGTTTATTACAGCAAAGTGCTTTGTGAATGGGTTAGTGAATCCTCTTTTAGGAATTCTTCTGTATAATGGCATTTGACCACCTTCAAAACCTGGTCTAACTCCACCACCTGATCTAGAATTTTGACCCTTTTCACCTTTTCCGGCATTTCTACCTGTACCTGAACCTGTACCTCTTCCTAATCTCTTAGGTGCTTTTGTACTTCCAGCTGCTGGTTTTAACTCATGAAGTTTCATAGTTAACTACACCTCCTCTTATATATTAATTATTATATTTCTTCAACTTTAATCATGTAGTTGATTTTAAAAATCATACCTTTGATTTGAGGTGTTCCCTCATGTTGAACTGATTTTCCTATTGTCTTAAGGCCAAGGGCATTCGCTGTCGCAATATGGCTTTTCTTTCTACCTATTAGACTTTTAACTAAAGTAATCTTTAACATGCTATTCCCTCCTTAACCTAATATTTCCTCAACAGATTTTCCTCTTAATGCAGCGATATCCTCAACTGTTCTTAAGCTAGCTAATCCTGCTATTGTTGCTTTAACCATGTTTCTTGGGTTGTTTGAACCTAATGATTTAGCTCTAACATCTGTAATTCCAGCTAATTCAAGTACTGCTCTAGCAGGACCTCCAGCAAGAACTCCAGTACCTTCTGAAGCTGGCATAATTAATACGTTACTTTTGCTGAATATTCCTGACACTCTGTGAGGAACTGTTCCATCAACTATAGCAACACTTACTAAGTTTTTCTTAGCATCTTCTATTCCTTTTCTTATTGCTTCAGGTATTTCTATTGACTTACCAGTACCAACACCGATATGTCCATTTTCATCTCCAACAACAACTAATGCGCTGAATCTGAAGTTTCTTCCACCTTTAACAACCTTAGTAACTCTTCCAATATTTACAACTTTTTCTTTAAGTTCTAATGTACTAGGATCAATTCTCATTACGTTTTCCCTCCTTATTCCTAGAATTTAAGACCTGCTTCTCTAGCTCCTTGTGCTAAAGCTTCAACTCTTCCATGATATACATATCCACCTCTGTCAAATACAACATCAGTAATATTTTTATCTAATGCTTTTTTAGCAATCATTTCACCAACTACTTTAGCAGCTTCTTTATTGCTTCCAACTTTTTCAAAGTCTTTTTCAACTGTTGATGCTGACACTAATGTTACAGCATTAACGTCATCTATGATTTGAGCATATATGTTTCTTTCACTTCTATATACAGCAAGTCTAGGTCTATCTTGAGTTCCTGATATCTTACCACGAACTCTTAAGTGACGCTTAGCTCTAGATTCTTTTCTATTAGCTTTTTTGAACATAAGATTCACTCCTTTCTAATTATTTACCTGTTTTACCTTCTTTTCTTCTTATAACTTCACCAGCGTACTTAATTCCTTTACCTTTGTAAGGTTCAGGTTTTCTCCACTTTCTGATACTAGCAGCAAATGCTCCTACCTTCTGTTTATCGCATCCTGAAATTATTAATTTTGTAGGTCCGTCTACTTTTACACTAACGCCTTCTACAACTTCTATTTCTACTGGATGTGAGAATCCTAAGCTCATTACAAGTTTCTTTCCTTGTAATTGTGCCTTATATCCAACTCCGTTTAACTCTAATGTTTTAGAGAATTCTTCGTTTACTCCAATAACCATATTGTTTATTAAAGATCTTACTAATCCATGTAATGATCTGTGAGTTTTATTCTCACTAGGTCTTGTAACAATTACTTGGTTATTTTCAATAGCTATTATCATGTCTGCATGCATAGCTTGAGTTAGTTCACCTTTAGGACCTTTTACTGTAACAATATTTTCTGGTGTTACAGTAACAGTTACTCCAGCAGGTATAGCTACAGGTAATCTTCCAATTCTTGACATACTCGCCACCTCCTGTGATATTTTAATCCGTAAATTAATTCATTGCTTCAATCTATATATATTAAGAATAGTGTAAAGTTTTTATATTACCAAACGTAACAAATAACTTCTCCACCTAATCCTGATGTTCTTGCTTCTTTATCAGAAACTAATCCTTTAGAAGTTGATACTAGAGCTATTCCTAATCCGTTTAAAACCTTAGGAACCTCATCTTTCTTGCAGTACACTCTTAATCCTGGCTTAGATATTCTCTTTAAACCAGTGATAACCTTTTGGTTATCTGAACCGTACTTAAGTGATATTCTAAGCATTGGAACTACACCATCGTTGTATTCCTCAATGCCTTTTAAGTATCCTTCTTCTAATAATATAGTAACGATAGCCTTCTTCACTGTTGATGAAGGAACCTCTACTACTTGATGTTTAACAGCATTTGCATTTCTTATACGAGTAAGTAAATCTGCGATAGGATCTGTCATAACCATTTTTTTCCGCCTCCTTTCGTTTTTACGCTATTACCAACTTGCCTTTCTACAACCAGGAATTTCACCTTTATAAGCTAATTCTCTGAAGCAGATACGACAAATTCCAAATTTCTTTAATACAGAATGTGGTCTTCCACATAGTCTACATCTTGTGTAAGCTCTTGTTTTGTACTTAGGTTCTTTGTTCCACTTTTCGATAATTGCTTTACGAGCCATGTAAAACCCTCCTTATTATTGAGCGAATGGCATACCAAGGAATCTTAATAATTCTCTTGCTTCTTCGTCTGTGTTAGCAGTTGTTACGAAGATAATATCCATTCCTCTTATTTTATCTATTTTATCATATTCTATTTCTGGGAATATTAATTGCTCTTTAATTCCCATTGAGTAGTTTCCTCTTCCGTCAAATGACTTACTTGAAACTCCTCTAAAATCTCTAACTCTTGGAAGAGCTATTGTCATTAATTTCTCAGCGAAATCATACATTTTAACTTTTCTTAAAGTTACTTTACATCCTAAAGGCATTTTTTCTCTTATTTTAAAGTTAGCAACTGATTTCTTAGCTCTTGTTAAGATTGGCTTCTGTCCAGCTATTAAAGTCATATCTGAAACAGCAGTTTCTAAGACTTTAGCATTATCTTTAGCTTCTCCTACACCCATATTAATTATTATTTTTTCAAGCTTTGGAACTTCCATGATATTCTTATATCCGAACTTCTCCATCATTGCTTGAACTACTTCTTTTTCATATCTTTCTTGTAGTCTTGGCATCATGTAAAGTACCTCCTTTCAATTTTTCTTAGAATGTTTCTCCACATTTTTTGCATACTCTTACTTTTGCACCATCTTCTAATATGTTGTGGCTTATTCTAGTAGCTTTTTTACATTTTTCACAGTAAAGCATAACGTTTGAACTGTTAATACCAGCTTCAAACTCTATGATTCCACCCTGCATGTTTTCTCTATTAGGTTTTTGGTGTTTTTTAACAACGTTAACGTCCTTAACAGTAACAGTTCCTTTTTTAGGGTTTACTGCAAGAACTTCACCTATTTTACCTTTATCTTTTCCAGCTAAAACTAAAACTTTATCTTGTTTTCTAACATGTATTTTCATCTTTAGACACCTCCTAATCCTTTAATTATAGAACTTCTGGTGCTAATGATAAAATCTTGTTAAACTCTTTATCTCTTAGCTCCCTAGCAACAGGTCCAAATATACGTGTTCCTTTTGGTTGCTTATCATCCTTGATTATTACTGCTGCATTCTCATCAAATTTGATGTATGAACCATCAGCTCTTCTCATTCCTCTAACTGTTCTTACTATAACAGCTTTAACAACTTCACCTTTTTTAACTACTCCACCAGGTGTTGCTGTTTTAACACTAGCTACTATTACATCACCAATGTTTCCATATTTTCTTTTAGATCCACCTAAAACTCTTATACACATAATTTCTTTTGCGCCTGAGTTATCAGCTACTTTTAATCTAGTTTGTACTTGTATCATGAAATTACCCTCCTTTCAGACTTAAGACCTATTTAGCCTTTTCTGCAATTTCTACTAGTCTCCATCTCTTATCTTTTGATAATGGTCTAGTTTCCATCATTACAACTTTGTCTCCAATATTCGCTTCATTTTTTTCATCATGAGCTTTGAACTTAGTTGTTTTATTAACAGTTTTTCCGTACAATGGATGTCTTACCTTTGTAGCAACCGCAACAACGATAGTTTTATCCATCTTATCTGAAACAACTGTACCTACTCTTTTCTTTCTTAAACTTCTTTCCATGGTAGTTGTTACCTCCTTTTAGGAATTACTATTGAACCTTAAGCTCTTCTTCTCTAATAATAGTTTTAATCTGAGCTATTGATTTTTTTACTTCTTTTATTCTCATTGGGTTCTCTAACTGACCTGTTGCTAATTGGAATCTTAAGTTGAATAATTCAGCTTTAAGATCATTTAACTTAACTTTTAAGTCTTGAGAATCATTTGTTCTTATTTCTTTTATCTCTCTAGCTTTCATTATTCTTCACCACCCATTTCCTCAAAATCTCTTCTTGTAACGAACTTAGTCTTTACAGGAAGTTTGTGTGAAGCAAGTCTCATAGCTTCTCTAGCTACTTCTTCAGCTACACCTGATATTTCAAATAATACTCTACCTGGTTTAACTACTGCTACCCAGTATTCAACTGAACCTTTACCTTTACCCATTCTAGTTTCAGCTGGTGTTGCTGTTACTGGCTTATCTGGGAATATTTTTATCCAAAGCTTTCCGCCTCTTCTTACATATCTATTGATTGCTATTCTCGCAGATTCAATTTGGTTACTAGTGATCCAACCACAAGTTTTAGCTTGGATACCGAAATCTCCATAAGCTAAGAAGTTTCCTCTTGTAGCTTTACCCTTCATTCTACCACGTTGCACCTTACGATGTTTAACTCTTTTAGGCATTAACATGACTGTCGTCCTCCTTTCGTATTCCAGAAACTATGCGTTAGCTTTTTCTGCTTTTTCTACTTTTTTAGTTGGAAGAATTTCTCCATTATAAACCCAAACTTTAACTCCGATTTTACCGTATGTTGTATTTGCTTCTGCAAATCCATAATGTATATCAGCTCTTAATGTTTGTAATGGAATTGTTCCTTCGTGGTACTGCTCTGTTCTAGCTATTTCAGCTCCGCCTAATCTACCTGAACAAGCTGTTTTAACACCTTTAACTCTTAATCTCATAGCTCTTTGAATTGATTGTTTCATTGCTCTTCTGAATGAAATTCTCTTTTCTAGTTGTAAAGCTATGTTTTCAGCCATTAATTGTGCATCAGTATCAGCGTTTCTAACTTCAACAATGTTTAATAAAACATTCTTTTGTGAAACTAACGCAGCTACTTTTTTCTTAAGAGCTTCGATTCCTGATCCACCTTTTCCTATAACTACTCCTGGTTTAGCAGTATATATATTTAATTTAAGTCTTTTTGCAGCTCTTTCAATTTCAATTTTAGAAATTCCAGCTGTGTAAAGTTCTTTCTTAACGAATGTTCTTATTGCTTGATCTTCAACAATGTTATCTGCAAAATTTTTCTTATCTGCATACCACTTTGAATCCCAACCATGAATTATACCAACTCTTAGTCCGTGAGGATTTACTTTTTGACCCACTCTTATTCCCTCCTTCTTTGATTAAGCCTCTTTAACTATTACAGTTATGTGACTTGTTCTTTTTAATATTCTGAATGCTCTTCCTTGTGCATGAGGTCTGAATCTCTTTAATGTTGGTCCTTGACCTACAAAAGCTTCAGATACAATAAGGTTAGCTCTATCTAACTCATTATTATGCTCAGCATTCGCGATTGCTGACTTAAGTACTTTTTCAATTACTCTAGCCGCTTCTCTTGGAGTGTATTTTAATATAGCCGCAGCTTCATCAACATTTTTTCCTCTAATTAATCCAAGAACAACTCCTACTTTCATTGGAGACATTCTTACATACTTAGCTATAGCTCTAGCTTCCATTTAAGGTTCCTCCTTTCTAGGTGTAACTATTTTCTCTTTGATGTTTTTTCTGTATTAACATGACCTCTATAAGTTCTTGTTAGTACGAATTCACCTAATTTGTGTCCAACCATATCTTCACTAATGTAAACAGGCACGTGCTTTCTTCCATCATGAACAGCTATTGTGTGTCCTATCATTTGTGGGAATACAGTTGAGCTTCTTGACCAAGTTTTGATAACTTTTTTCTCACCAGCTTGGTTCATATCTTCTATTTTCTTTAAAAGACCTGCTTTAATAAAAGGTCCTTTTTTAGTTGATCTACTCACTAGAATTGCCTCCCTTCATATCATTATTTTTAAGCGATTCTCATTTGAAGAGAACTGAAATAGTTCAAATTATTTATCGTTTCTTCTCTTAATGATAAACTTATCTGAATATTTTTTGTTCTTTCTAGTCTTGTATCCAAGTGCTGGTTTACCCCAAGGAGTAACTGGACTTGGTCTACCTATTGGACTCTTACCTTCTCCTCCACCATGTGGGTGATCGCAAGGGTTCATTACTGATCCTCTGACTGTAGGTCTGAATCCCATGTGTCTTTTTCTACCAGCTTTACCGATATTAATAATATCATGTGTAGTGTTTGAAACTGTTCCAATAGTAGCTCTACACTCTATTCTAACATATCTCATTTCACCTGATGGTAATCTTAAAGTAGCATAGTTTCCTTCTTTAGCCATTAATTGAGCTGAAGTACCTGCTGATCTTACTAATTGTCCACCCTTACCAGCTTGAAGCTCGATATTGTGTACAGTTGTACCAACTGGCATATCTTTTAATTTCATAGCATTTCCAGATTTAATATCTGAACCTTCTCCTGAAACTAATACATCACCAACTTTTAATCCTAGAGGAGCAAGTATGTATCTCTTTTCTCCATCTGCATATACAACTAATGATATATAAGCTGATCTCATTGGATCGTATTCTATTGTAGCAACTTTTGCTGGAATACCATCTTTATTTCTTTTGAAATCTATTATTCTGTATTTTCTTTTAGCTCCACCACCACGATGTCTTACAGTTATTTTACCTTGAGAGTTTCTTCCAGCTTTTCTCTTCATTGAAACAAGAAGTGATTTTTCTGGTGTAGATGTTGTTAACTCTTCAAAAGTGGCAACTGTCATCTGTCTTCTAGATGGTGTAATGGGATTAAACTTTTTAACTGCCATTGTAATACCTCCCTATTTATTCCTTCTCTGGCCTCAGCCACTACCGGTTTTTAAATTATTGCATTCCTTCGAAGAATTCGATAGTACCTTCTGATAAAGTAACTATTGCTTTCTTAAATCCTGCTCTTTTTCCGATGTGAACGCCAACTCTTTTAGTTTTTCCATCATACTTCATTGTTTTAACATCAGCAACTTTAACATTGTTGAATATTTCTTCAATAGCATTTTTTACTTGAACCTTGTTAGCTGAAACATGAACAGTAAATGTATATTTACCCTCTGCCATAGCAGCCATACTTTTTTCAGTTATAACAGGCTTTCTTATTATATCATGGCTTGTTAATTTCATTATGCGTACACCTCCTCAATTTTATTTATAACTTCTTTAGTCATCATAACTTTTCCGTATTTTAATAAATCGTATACGTTAATGTTGTTTAATGGAAGTACTGCTACACCCTCAACATTTCTGAATGATTTATATACATTTTCGTTTGACTCTAAAGTAATTACTAATGTCTTTTTAGCTTCGAAAGCTTTTAAAACACTTAAAGCTTCTTTAGTTTTAGGTGCATTGAACTCTAAGTTGTCTAAAACAACTAATTTTTCATCTACAACTAAACTTGATAAAGCTGATCTCATAGCTACTAATCTCATACTCTTAGGTACTGATTGTCTGTAACTTCTAGGTTTTGGCGCGAATACTATTCCTCCACCAGCCCATTGAGGTGATCTTATTGAACCCTGTCTAGCTCTACCAGTTCCTTTTTGTTTCCAAGGTTTGATTCCTCCACCTCTTACTTCAGATCTAGTTTTAGCTGATTGAGTTCCTTGTCTCTTATTAGCTAATAAAGCAACTACTACTTGATGTAATACATCTCCATTAACTTCTGCTCCGAATACTACTTCGTTTAATTGAATATCTTCAATTTTTTGTCCTTCTTTGTTAAATAATCCTAATGTAGGCATTTTGTTTCCTCCTTTCTACAGAAATTAAGCTTTAACACTATTTCTGATAACTACTGTACTTTTATTTGCTCCTGGAATACCACCTTTTACTAAGATAACATTCTTATCTGCCATAACCTTAACAATTTCAAGGTTTAATACAGTTCTGCTAACTGAACCCATGTGTCCTGGTAATCTTTTGTTTTTAAAAGTTTTTGATGGATCAGATGAAGCTCCCATTGAACCTGGTGCTCTATGGAACTTAGAACCGTGACTCATAGGCCCTCTGCTTTGTCCCCATCTTTTAATAACCCCTTGGAATCCTTTACCTTTAGAAACTCCTGATACGTCAACTTTTTCTCCAACTTCAAAAATGTCAGCATTAATAGCATCACCAAGATTATATCCTGATATATCTTCTAATCTGAATTCTTTAAGAGTTCTTCTGAAAGAAACTCCAGCTTTAGCTAAGTGACCTTTTTTAGGTTTGTTAAGTAATTTTTCTCTTACCTCTCCAAATCCTACTTGAATTGCTTGGTATCCATCGATTTCAACTGTTTTCTTTTGAACAACAACATTTGAACCAACTTCTACTACTGTTACAGGTACAACTTTTCCATTCTCATCGAATATTTGAGTCATACCGATTTTTTTACCTATTATAGCTTTTTTCATGTAGCTACACCTCCCAAACTTATTAGCGGATTGCTTACGCATTCATAATAGCCTATTTTTTAATATAATGTTGAGATTATATTATAATTTTATTTCGATATCAACACCAGCTGGTAAGTTTAATCTCATTAATGCATCAACTGTTTTAGGTGATGGGTTAACGATATCTATTAATCTCTTGTGTGTTCTGATTTCGAATTGTTCTCTTGAATCTTTGTAATTATGAACAGCTCTTAAGATAGTTATTATCTCTTTACTTGTTGGAAGCGGTACTGGTCCTACAACCTTTGCTCCTGTTGTTTTAGCTGTTTCAACAATTCTTTCAGCAGATTGATCTAATATTGTGTGATCAAAAGCCTTTAATTTAATTCTTATTTTTTGCTTTGACATATGCTTTCCCTCCTTTTCTTGTACGTTTTACTTCTAACGCACAACAGCGTTGTTCTATAAACTGTCCCTGGTGTTTCTTTTATTTCGAAAACCAGTATAAAACACCTGTCGTTGGATTCTAGATCCTAACATACTCATCAAGAATAACCCGGAAGTCCGGCAACCTCTCGATTCATCGCTGTTTGCTTTGCAACTTCTTAATTATACTATGTATATTCTATTTTTTCAAGTTTTTTTTAAAAATAATTTCACTGAATGTCTCTACAATATATAATACATCTTTTTTTAATTTTTACAAGAAAAACTTTTTATAATTAATATATAAACAGTTCTTGAAATTTATTAATATGCACTTTATTTTTATATAAAAAAAGAGTAGATGATTTATCATCTACTCTTTAATCTCACTAAAACTATAAAATTTAATTTACTTTTCGCGCTAAAAAATAATTCAATTTAAAATAGCTTTAATATTTTTTGTATATCAAAAATTAATTACTTTGTTATTGTAGTAACAACTCCTGAACCTACTGTTCTTCCACCTTCTCTGATAGCAAATCTTAATCCCTCTTCCATAGCGATTGGGTGTATTAATTCAACAACCATATCTATATGATCTCCTGGCATTACCATTTCCATTCCGTCTGGTAATTTTATTGATCCTGTTACATCAGTTGTTCTAAAGTAGAACTGTGGTCTATATCCATCGAAGAATGGAGTATGTCTTCCACCTTCTTCTTTTTTAAGTACATATACTTGACCTACAAAGTTTGTATGTGGCTTAACTGATCCTGTTTTAGCAAGAACTTGCCCTCTTTGTATATCATCTCTTTGAACTCCTCTTAAAAGAGCTCCTATATTATCTCCTGCTTGAGCATCATCTAATAATTTTCTGAACATTTCTATTCCTGTTACTATTACTTTTCTGCTCTCTTCTACTAATCCTACGATTTCAACTTCTTCAGCTATGTGAAGTGTTCCTCTTTCAATTCTTCCTGTTGCAACTGTTCCTCTTCCTGTTATTGTGAAGACGTCCTCTATTGGCATTAAGAATGTTAAGTCTGTTGATCTCTCTGGTGTAGGGATATAACTATCAACTGCATCCATTAACTCTAAGATTGGTGCTATTGCAACTTCATCTGAAGGGCTTTCTAATGCTTTTAATGCTGATCCTTTTACTACTGGAATATCATCTCCTGGGAAATCATACTCACTTAGTAATTCTCTTATTTCCATTTCTACTAACTCTAATAACTCTTCGTCATCAACCATGTCAGCTTTGTTTAAGAATACTACTATATGACTAACTCCAACTCTTGAAGCTAATAGTATATGCTCTCTTGTTTGAGGCATTGGACCATCTGCAGCTGAACATACTAGGATTGCTCCATCCATTTGTGCAGCTCCTGTGATCATATTCTTAACATAGTCAGCGTGACCTGGACAGTCAACGTGAGCATAGTGTCTTTCTTCTGTTTCATACTCAACGTGTGCTGAGTTGATTGTGATTCCTCTTGCTTTTTCCTCTGGTGCTTTATCTATTTCGTCATATTTGAAAGCCTCAGCTCCACCTCTTACTGCTAATACTGATGTGATAGCAGCTGTTAATGTAGTTTTACCGTGGTCTACGTGACCTATTGTTCCAATGTTTACGTGTGGTTTATTTCTCTCGAATTTAGCCTTTGACATATAAATTCCTCCTTTAATTTTAAATAATTATATTAATACTTCTTATTAATTAACTCTTTTTCCAGCAATATCTTCTTGAACATTCTTTGGAACCTCTCCATAGTGATCAAACTCCATTGAGTATGTTCCTCTACCTTGAGTTCTTGATCTTAATGTTGTTGCATATCCAAACATTTCTGAAAGTGGAATAAATGTGTTAACAACTTGTGCTCCACCTCTAGCTTCCATACCTTCAATTCTACCTCTTCTTGAGTTAGCATCTCCGATAACATCTCCCATATATTCTTCAGGCATAACAATTTCAACCTTCATTATTGGCTCAAGTAATACTGGATCTGCTTTTTTCATAGCATTTTTAAATGCCATTGATCCAGCTATTTTAAATGCCATTTCTGATGAATCGACATCATGATATGAACCATCATAAACTTTAACTTTGAAGTTAATAACTGGATATCCAGCAATTATACCACTAGCTGAAGCTTCTTTGATACCATTATCTATAGCAGGAATATATTCTCTAGGAATTGACCCTCCTGTAACACCATTTTCAAATAAATACTCACCTTCATGTGGTGTCATAATAATCTTACAGTGACCATATTGACCTTTACCACCTGATTGTTTAGCATATTTAGCTTCTGCATGAACTTCATTTCTGATTGTCTCTTTGTATGCAACCTGTGGTGCTCCAACATTACATTCAACTTTAAATTCTCTTCTTAATCTATCAACTATAATGTCTAAGTGAAGCTCACCCATACCAGCTATAATTGTTTGTGCAGTTTCTTGATCTGTCCAAGTTTTAAATGTTGGATCTTCTTCAGCTAATTTAGATAAAGCTAATCCCATTTTTTCTTGAGCTGCTTTTGTTTTAGGCTCAATAGCAACTGAGATAACTGGCTCTGGGAAGTCCATGCTCTCTAAGATTATTGGATGGTCTTCTGAACATAAAGTATCACCTGTTGTAGTGTTCTTTAATCCAATTATAGCACCAATTTCTCCCGCTTCTAATGATTCTATCTCTTCTCTTGAGTTAGCATGCATTTTTACAAGTCTACCAATTCTTTCTTTTTTATCTTTAGTAGAGTTAAGTACATATGTTCCACTAGTTAAAACACCTGAATAAACTCTTGTAAATGCTAATTTTCCAACAAATGGATCTGTTGCAATTTTAAAAGCTAATGCTGATAATGGTGCTTCATCAGAAGCTTCTCTAGTATCATCATTTCCTTCTAAATCAGTTCCTTTGATAGCTTCGATATCTAAAGGTGATGGTAGGAAGTCAACAACTCCATCAATCATTCTTTGAACACCTTTATTTTTATATGATGATCCACATATTACTGGTACTATTTGATTAGCTATAGTAGCTTTTCTTAAAGCAACTTTTAACTCTTCTTCTGTTAATTCTTCACCTTCAAGGTATTTTTCCATTAACTCATCATCAGTTTCAGCAATTGCATCTATCATCATTGTTCTGTATTCTTCAGCTTGCTCTTTATATTCATCTGGAATTTCACCTTCAAATACATCTTGACCTAGGTCATCATTGAATATTACAGCAACATTTTTAATTAAATCTACCATACCTTTGAATTCTAATTCTTTTCCTATTGGAATTTGTATAGCAATAGCATTTGTTCTTAATCTATCTCTTACTGAAGCTATACAGTTATAGAAGTCTGCTCCTGTAGCATCCATCTTATTAACATATATCATTCTAGGAACACCATACTTATCTGCCTGTCTCCAAACAGTTTCAGTTTGAGGCTCAACTCCACTTTTAGCATCTAATACAGTAACTGTTCCATCAAGTACTCTTAATGATCTTTCAACCTCTACTGTGAAATCTACGTGTCCTGGAGTATCTATTATATTTAACTCATAACCTTTCCACTCACATGTTGTAGCTGCTGAAGTAATTGTTATACCTCTTTCTTGTTCTTGAACCATCCAGTCCATTGTAGCAGCACCTTCATGAGTTTCACCTATTTTATGTTTTCTTCCTGTATAAAAAAGAATACGCTCTGTAGTAGTAGTTTTACCCGCATCTATATGAGCCATTATTCCAAAGTTACGGAATTTTTCTAATGCATATTTTCTTGCCATTAAAATTTCCTCCTCTTCTATTTATGAATTATTTTTAAATTCAACAAAACTGTTTTGGCTTAACCAAAACAGCTTTGTACTTAGTATTAGAATCTATAATGAGCGAACGCTTTGTTAGCTTCTGCCATTTTGTGAGTATCTTCTCTCTTTTTGACAGCTGCTCCAGTGTTGTTAGACGCATCAAGTATTTCTGCTGCTAATCTCTCTCTCATGTACTTTTCGCCTCTTTTTCTAGTAGCTATAAGTAACCATCTTAACCCTAAAGTTTGTCTTCTCTCTGGTCTTACTTCTATTGGAACCTGGTAGTTAGCACCACCTATTCTTCTAGCTTTAACTTCTAGTAATGGCATTATGTTAACTAATGCTTCCTCAAATACTTCATTAGCATCTTTTCCTGATTTCTCAGCAATGATTTCAAAAGCATCATAACATATTTTTTGAGCTATTCCTTTTTTACCATCTAACATTACTGAGTTAACTAATTTAGTTACAGTAACTGTCTTGTATATAGGATCTGGTAACACTTCCCTTTTTGCGATATGTCCTTTTCTTGGCACTTTTCTTCCCTCCTTAATAATTCTAACTTAAGTTCATCGGTACTCGACATAACTTTAATTACATTTTGTCGTAAAGTGCATGCTTCTATCTATAATAAACTATATAATCTATCTTTTAATTGAAGTCATAGCACTTAAGCTAAGTTTAAAATGAAATATTATTTCTTCTTAGGTCTCTTAGCACCGTACTTTGATCTTCCTTGCATTCTGTTAGCTACTCCAGCTGAGTCTAATGCTCCTCTGACAATATGGTATCTAACACCAGGAAGGTCTTTTACTCTTCCACCTCTTATAAGAACAACACTATGTTCTTGTAAGTTGTGGCCTACACCTGGAATGTAAGCTGTAACTTCGAATCCGTTTGTTAATCTAACTCTTGCAACTTTTCTTAAAGCTGAGTTAGGTTTCTTAGGAGTACTTGTTTTTACTACTGTACAAACTCCTCTTCTTTGAGGGCACTCTTTAAGCGCTGGCGCAGTTGACTTAGTAACTAATGTTTTTCTGCCTTTTCTTACTAATTGATTAATTGTTGGCATACCTTTCACCTCCTGATTATTTCATAACATTCTATATTAAATATGATGTTAACATCTTCATAGTACTAATATATCTCAATTAATACTCATTATTTAATGTGTGAATAGCTTTTTAGCTATACACACAAATTGTATTTTATCACTTTAAAATAGCTCTGTCAATAATTTAAATACTATTCTTCAATGATGTTTACTTGTTCATCTTCTTCTAAATCAGTATCAGTATTTAATTTCACAGATCTATATTTCATCATTCCTGTACCTGCTGGTATTAACTTACCAATAATAACATTTTCTTTTAATCCTATTAATGGATCAATTTTACCTTTAATAGCTGCATCTGTAAGAACTCTTGTTGTTTCTTGGAATGATGCTGCTGATAAGAAACTATCTGTAGCAAGAGATGCTTTAGTTATACCAAGTAAAACTTGGTCTCCTTTAGCTGGTTCTCCGCCTATTTTTGCAATATTCTTATTTGTTCCATGGAAATCAAACATATCAACCATTACACCAGGTAATAATTCAGTATCTCCTGATTCAGTTACTTTTATCTTTCTAGTCATCTGTCTAACAACTACTTCTAAGTGTTTATCATTTATATCAACACCCTGTAATCTATAAACTTTTTGAACTTCTGATAAAAGATACTGTCTAGCACCATCAACACCTTTGATAGCCATTATATCATGAGGATTAACTGATCCTTCTGTAATTTCTTCTCCAGCTTCAATTGTTCCTCCATCAAGAACTATTACTCTTGAACCAAATGGAATATCATATGCATATTCTTCGCCATCTGCTGACATAACATATACATTCTTCTTCTTTTTAGTTTCTTCTATTCTTAATGTTCCATTAACTTCACTTACCATAGCTAGACCTTTAGGCTTTCTAGCTTCAAATAACTCTTCAACTCTTGGAAGTCCTTGCGTGATATCTGATCCAGCAACTCCACCAGTATGGAAAGTTCTCATTGTAAGCTGTGTTCCTGGTTCACCAATTGATTGAGCTGCAACTATACCAACAGCTTCTCCAATATTTATCTTCTCAGATGTTGCCATATTCATACCATAGCACTTAGCACATACTCCAAATTTAGAAGAACATCTAAATACTGATCTTATTTTAACTTTTTCAATATTAGTTTCAGCAACTTTAGCCGCTAATTCTGATCCCATATAAGTATCATTAGCTACTAATAATTCACCACTTACAGGGTGATATATTGCTTCAGCTGAATATCTTCCTGTTAATCTTTCTTCTAAGCCTTCAATAGTTTCTGTACCCTCTTTTATTTCTGATACGTACATCCCATCATCTGTGAAACAATCTTCCTCTCTAACTATAACATCTTGGCTTACATCAACAAGTCTTCTTGTTAAATATCCTGAGTCAGCAGTTTTAAGAGCTGTATCAGCATTTCCTTTTCTAGCTCCGTGAGTTGATATGAAATATTCTGATACATCAAGACCTTCTCTAAATGAAGCTCTGATTGGAAGCTCTATTATCTTACCTGAAGGATTGGCCATAAGCCCTCTCATTCCTGCAAGTTGCTTAATTTGAGCTTTTGATCCTCTGGCTCCTGAATCAGCCATCATAAATATAGGATTAAACTTATCTAGACTATCCATTAATGCATTAGCTACATCTTCTGTTGTATTAGTCCATTTTTCAATAACTCTTTCATATCTTTCTTCATCTGAAATAAGTCCTCGTCTATACATTTTCTCAATTTTTTCAACTGTTTCATCTGCATCTTTTAATAATCCTTGCTTCGCGTCTGGTACTATCATATCAGACGCAGATACAGTTATAGCACCTATTGATGAGTAGTGATATCCTGTTGCTTTAATAGCATCTAACATTACTGATGTCTTTGTTGCTCCATGCTTTAAGTAACATTTATCTATTATTTTCCCTAAACTTTTCTTAGTTATTAAGAAATCTATTTCTAAATCAAACATCTCTGCTTCATCTTCTCTATTAATAAACCCTAAATCTTGAGGTATTGCTTCATTGAATATTACTTTTCCTGGAGTCGTTTTTATTATTCCAGTTTTTATTTCTCCATTAACTTCTCTCTCAATTTTAACATTTATTTTAGCATGTATAGATATTTGCTTTAATTGATAAGCCATTATAACTTCATTAAGACTTGCAAAGTATCTACCTTCACCTTCTGTATTATCCTTATCCATTGTCATGTAATAAGTTCCAAGAACCATATCCTGTGTTGGAATACATACTGGTTTACCATCTGATGGTTTCATTATATTTCCAGCTGCTAGCATTAAGAACCTAGCTTCAGCTTGTGCTTCCACTGATAATGGTACGTGAACAGCCATTTGATCTCCATCAAAATCAGCATTATATGCTGTACAAACAAGCGGATGTAATTTTATAGCTTTTCCTTCTACTAGTACTGGTTGGAAAGCTTGAATTCCAAGTCTATGAAGTGTAGGAGCACGGTTAAGTAATACTGGATGATCAGCTATAACTTCTTCTAAAACATCCCATACTTGTGGCATAATTCTTTCTACTAATCTCTTAGCATTCTTGATATTATGTGATATTCCTTCTTCTACTAATTTCTTCATTACAAATGGTTTAAATAATTCTAAAGCCATTTCTTTTGGAAGTCCACATTGATACATTTTCAATTCAGGTCCAACTACAATAACTGATCTTCCTGAATAATCAACTCTCTTACCTAGTAAGTTTTGTCTAAATCTACCTTGTTTACCTTTTAGCATATCTGATAATGATTTCAACGGTCTATTACCTGGTCCTGTTACTGGTCTTCCTCTTCTACCGTTATCTATTAAAGCATCAACCGCTTCTTGAAGCATTCTCTTTTCATTTCTAACGATAATATCTGGAGCACCTAAATCTAATAATTTTTTAAGTCTATTATTTCTATTTATAACTCTTCTATATAAATCATTTAAATCAGATGTAGCAAATCTTCCTCCATCTAATTGAACCATTGGTCTTAAATCTGGTGGTATTACTGGTATAACATCAACAATCATCCACTCAGGCTTATTTCCTGATTTTCTAAATGATTCTATAACTTCAAGTCTTCTTATTATTCTAACCTTTTTTTGTCCTGTACTTTGCTTTAACTCTTCTTTAAGTTCTACTGAACCTCTTTCTAAGTCAATTTCAGCTAATAGCTTTTTAACAGCTTCAGCTCCCATAGCAGCCTCAAAATTTTCTTCACCATATTTATCAGCAGCTTCTCTATATTCTTTTTCATTTAAAAGTTGTTTTTTAACTAATCCAGTTTCTTTTGGATCTATTACAATATATGAAGCAAAATATAAAACTTTTTCTAAAGATCTTGGTGACATATCCATAATTAATCCCATTCTTGATGGAATTCCTTTAAAGTACCATATATGTGATACTGGTGCTGCAAGTTCAATGTGACCCATTCTTTCTCTTCTTACCTTAGACTTAGTCACCTCAACTCCACATCTATCACAAACTACACCTTTATATCTAACTCTTTTATATTTTCCACAATGACATTCCCAGTCCTTTATTGGTCCAAATATTCTTTCACAGAATAAACCATCTCTTTCTGGTTTTAATGTTCTATAGTTTATAGTTTCAGGTTTTTTAACTTCACCTCTAGACCAATTTCTAATTTGCTCTGGTGAAGCTAACCCTATTTGTAAAGCATCAAAATTATTTAATTCAAACAAGGGTGTATCCTCCCTTCATATTATTGTAGTTTAATAAATCCCCTACTAAATTATCCAGTAGGGGAATATTCTCTTTTAGAATATCTTCTACTAGTCAAGGTCAGTAGAATAAACCGATATTTATTATAAATTACTTAAATTATCTTATTCAAAATCATCTATTTCTAAGTCAGTTGTTAAATCTTCAAGATCTAAATTATCATAATCTACGTCTTCTTCTTCAACTTCTGTTTCGTCAATATAAGTATCATCTGAAGATTCTGCATTTGCTTTCTCTTCTTCACCTTCTATATTAACTTCTAACTCTTCTATTTCATCTTCAACAACTTCTTTAAGTTTTACTTCTTCATTTGAATTATTTAAAACTTTAACATCTAGACATAAAGCTTGTAATTCTTTAATAAGAACTTTAAATGATTCAGGTACACCTGGTTCTGGAATATTTTCACCTTTTACAATAGCTTCATAAGTTTTAACTCTTCCGACAACGTCATCAGACTTAACTGTAAGAATTTCTTGTAAAGTATGTGCAGCTCCATATGCTTCAAGAGCCCAAACTTCCATTTCTCCAAATCTCTGACCACCAAATTGAGCTTTTCCACCCAATGGTTGTTGAGTAACTAATGAGTATGGACCTGTTGATCTAGCATGGATTTTATCATCAACTAAGTGAGCAAGTTTAAGAATATACATTATTCCAACTGTAACTCTACTATCAAACTCATCCCCTGTTCTACCATCTCTTAAAACAGTTTTCCCATCAGCATTATATCCTGCTTCTTCTAAGTATCTTTCAATGTCTGCTTCTGTAGCACCATCAAATACTGGAGTTGCAATATGCCATCCTAATGCACTTGCTGCCCAACCTAAATGAACCTCTAGCACTTGCCCGATATTCATACGTGAAGGAACTCCTAATGGATTCAGACATATTTGAAGTGGTCTACCATCTGGTAAGAATGGCATATCTTCTTCAGGTAAAACCCTTGAAATAACCCCTTTGTTACCATGACGTCCAGCCATTTTATCTCCAACTGATATCTTTCTTTTTTGAGCAATATAACATCTTACTAATTCATTTACACCTGGAGATAATTCATCACCATTTTCTCTAGTAAATACTTTAATATCAACAATTATACCAGCTTCTCCGTGTGGAACTTTTAGTGAAGTATCTCTAACTTCTCTAGCTTTCTCACCAAATATAGCTCTAAGTAATCTTTCTTCAGCTGTTAATTCTGTTTCACCTTTTGGTGTAACTTTTCCAACTAATATATCTCCAGATCTTATCTCAGCACCAATTCTAATTATACCTCTTTCATCTATATCTTTAAGAGTATCTTCACTTACATTAGGTATATCCCTTGTTATTTCCTCAGGCCCTAACTTAGTGTCTCTAGCTTCACATTCATATTCCTCTATATGGATTGATGTAAATACGTCTTCTCTAACTAATTCTTCCGAAATTAGCATAGCATCCTCATAATTATATCCTTCCCATGTAATGAATCCCATTCTAATGTTTTTACCTAAAGCAATTTCTCCTAAATCAGTTGATGGTCCATCTGATAAAACTTGCCCTTGAGCAACTTTTTCATTTTTATCAACTAAAGGTTTTTGATTAATACAAGTACCTTGGTTACTTCTCTTAAATTTAAGAAGTCTATATACATCAATACCACCATCAAGATCTCTCTTAATTCTAATTTCATTTGCACTTACATAATCTACAGTTCCTGCATTTTTAGCTTTTGGTAAAACCCCTGAGTCAACCGCAGCTCTAAACTCTATACCTGTACCTACTACAGGTGCTTGAGGTTTTAATAATGGAACAGCTTGACGTTGCATATTAGAACCCATAAGAGCTCTTGAAGCATCATCATTTTCAAGGAATGGTATCATAGATGTAGCTACTGATACTATTTGTCTTGGAGATACGTCCATTAAATCTATATCTTCTTTAGGAACAATAACCACTTCTTCTTTGATTCTTGCAGTTATTCTTGCATCTAAGAATCTACCATCTTCAGCTATTGGCTCATTTGCCTGTGCTATTAGATATTTATCTTCCTCATCTGCTGTGAAATATTTAATTTCACTTGTTATAAGTCCTGTCTTTTTATCAACAATTCTATAAGGAGTTTCCATAAATCCATACTCATTTACTTTAGCATATGTAGCTAATGAGTTAATAAGTCCAATATTTGGTCCCTCTGGTGTTTCTATAGGACACATTCTTCCATAATGTGAGTGATGAACGTCTCTTACTTCAAAACCAGCTCTTTCTCTTGAAAGACCTCCTGGTCCAAGTGCTGATAATCTTCTTTTATGTGTTAACTCTGATAATGGATTTGTTTGGTCCATGAACTGAGATAATTGTGAGCTACCAAAGAATTCTTTTATAGCTGCTGCAACTGGTCTTATATTTATTAATTGCTGTGGTGTAATTCCTTCTTGGTCTTGAATAGTCATTCTTTCCTTAACTACTCTTTCCATTCTAGATAAACCAATTCTAAATTGATTTTGAAGTAATTCTCCAACACTTCTTAATCGTCTATTACCTAAATGATCAATATCATCTTTTTCACCAATTCCATAAGTAAGACCAATTTCATAACTTATAGTTGCAAAAATATCATCTTTAATGATATGTTTAGGTATAAGTCTATTCATGTTTTTCTTTAATTCAACTTTTAACTCAGCTTCATCAGAAAAATTATCTAATATTTCTTTAAGTGTAGGATAATGTACTAACTCCTTAAATTTTAAATCAGATATATCAAAACTTATATACTTTCTTATATCAACAAAATGATTTCCAATAGCTCTAATAACTCTATCTTCAACTAAAAGATCCACTGAATTTATACCAGCATTTTGTATATCATCTGATATTTCTCTTGATATTTTTTCACCTTTAGCAACAAGTATTTCTCCAGTTGAAGGGTCAATTATATCCTCTGCTGATATTTTATTAGCAATTCTTAAGCCTAAAGCTAATTTTTTATTGAATTTATATCTTCCAACTTTAGATAAATCATATCTTTTAGCATCAAAAAATAAAGAGTCAATAAGTGAAACCGCACTATCAACTGTAGGTGGTTCACCTGGTCTTAATCTTTTATAAATCTCTAAAAGAGCTTCCTCTTTAGTTTTTGTGTTATCTTTTTCAATACTAGCTTTAAACCTTTCTTCTTCTCCGAAATAATCTAATAGCTCTTGATCACTACCGATTCCCATAGCTCTTGCCAAGATTGAAATAGGTAGTTTTCTTGTTTTATCTATTCTTACGTAAATAATATCATTAGAATCTGTTTCATATTCTAACCAAGCACCCCTGTTAGGAATTACTGTAGCTCCAAATAATTTTTTACCATTCTTATCTACACTTGAATTATAATAAACTCCTGGTGATCTAACTAATTGAGATACAATAACTCTTTCAGCACCATTAATGATGAAAGTTCCTTGATCTGTCATTAGTGGGAAATCTCCCATAAACACCTCTTGTTCCTTTATTTCTCCTGTTTCTTCATTTTGAAGTCTTACAGTAACTTTTAAAGGAGCTGCATATGTAGCATCTCTCTCTTTACATTCTTCTACTGTATACTTGACATTTTCCATATCAAGATTATACCCAACAAACTCTAATACTAAGTTTCCTGTGAAGTTTGCAATAGGATTTATATCATCAAAAACCTCTTGTAAACCTGCTTTTAAAAACCAGTGGTATGAATCTAACTGAACCTCTATTAAATTAGGCATTTCAGCGACATCTTTTACCTTAGCAAAGCTCATCCTTGTTCTTTTTCCAACTTGGATAGGATGTACCATCAATATTCACCCCTCGTATAAACTAAAATAACCCAAAAGCGGACTTTCCCTAAGGACTTTTGCTTTTGGACTGCATACAATATCATCTGTTTAGTATACCCAACTTTACATTTTTTATTCAAATATAATGTTATATATACTCATATACAATAATAATACATTTAATTATAGTAACATAGTGAAACTTGTCTGTCAATAAAACCATAATTAAATATTTTTCAAAAAAAAAGAGGTACTATTAAGCACCTCTATTTTATAAATTATGAGAAAGTAGAATTATTTAACTTCTACTGTTGCTCCAACTTCTTCTAACTTAGCTTTTATTTCTTCAGCTGCATCTTTAGTTATAGCTTCTTTTAATGTCTTAGGAGCTCCATCAACTATTTCTTTAGCTTCTTTTAATCCTAATCCAGTAACTTCTCTTACTGCTTTGATTACTTTTATTTTACTTGCTCCAACACTAGCTAATACTACGTCGAACTCAGTCTTTTCTTCTGTTGTAGCTCCAGCTACTCCAGCTGCAGCTACAGGAGCAGCAGCGCTTACTCCAAACTCTTCTTCACAAGCTGATACTAGCTCGTTTAATTCTAAAACTGTCATATTTTTGATTGCTTCTATTATTTGATCTTTTGTCATTTTTAGCACCTCCGAAATTTCTTTCTTATTTTATTTTTTTTAGTTTATTATTCTGTTACTTCTGTCTCTTTTTGATCTTTTATTGCACTTAATAAATATGCAAAATTTGATATTGGAGACTTGATGCTTCCAAGGAATTTCCCAATAAGAACTTCTCTTGAAGGAATCTCTGCAAGCATTGCAATTTTTTCTGAATCGTAGATAATTCCATCAACGATACCAGCTTTTAATGTTAATTTCTTGCTTGATTTAGCAAAGTTATTTAAAACTCTAGCTGGAGCAGTAGCATCTTCATATCCGAATGCTATTGAAACTGGTCCACTTAAGAATTCTGTTATACCTTCAAGTCCAAGCTCTTTAGCAGCTAATACTACTAAACTGTTTTTGTATACTTTATACTCAACACCAGCTTCTCTTAAAGATTTTCTTAATTCAGTATCTTGTTCTACTGATAATCCTTGATAGTTAGAAAGTACTACAGATTGAGCTTTTTCTAATTTCCCTTTGATTTCAGCAACTTTTGCTTCTTTAATTTGTCTATTCTTGTTCACGGTGTGTCCACCTCCTCACAGTTAAAAACTGCTTAATATATTAAGAAAAGTCCCCCCGTAGACTAGGAAGACTTAAATATATAAATCAGTCCTATGTAGGTTGCATGCGTTACACTTTACGTACCTACGGTCTACGGAAACTTTATTTACTTTTTAACAAGATTTATTATAATTAATTATTGAAAATATGTCAATAGTTAATTAATACTAATCTAAAACTTTTGATGGATTAATTTTAGCTCCTGGTCCCATTGTTGCAGAAACTGAAACTGACTTAATGTATTGTCCTTTAGCAGCAGCTGGTTTAGCTTTTACTAAAGCTTCCATTAAAGCTTTAAAGTTTTCTCCAAGTTTTTCAGCTCCGAATGAATCTTTACCGATTGGGCAGTGAACGATAGAAGTTTTATCAACTCTATATTCAACTTTACCAGCTTTGATATCTTCTATAGCTTTAGTTACATCAAATGTAACTGTTCCAGATTTAGGATTTGGCATTAAACCTTTAGGTCCTAAGACTCTTCCTAATCTTCCTACAACACCCATCATATCAGGAGTTGCAACTACAACATCAAATTCAAACCAGTTTTCACCTTGTATTTTTTGAAGCATATCTTCTGCTCCAACAAAATCTGCTCCTGCAGCTTTAGCTTCTTCAGCTTTAGCTCCTTTAGCGAATACTAAAACTCTTACTACTTTACCAGTTCCGTGAGGAAGTACTACAGCACCTCTTACTTGTTGGTCAGCATGTCTTGGGTCAACACCTAATCTTACGTGTAACTCAATTGTTTCATCGAATTTAGCTTTTGCAGTTTTAACAGCAAGCTCTAAAGCTTCTGCTGGAGTATATAATGCATTCTTATCTACTAATTTTGCACTTTCAACATAATTCTTTCCCATTGTAAATCCTCCTATGTGGTACTAACGGTTTCGACCTCCCACTTATTTTGTATGTTATTATTCTTCTATTGTAACACCCATACTTCTTGCAGTACCTGCTACCATTCTCATAGCAGACTCAACTGAAGCTGCATTTAAATCAGGCATTTTCATTTCAGCTATTTTTCTAACTTGATCTTGTGTTAATTGTCCAACCTTAGTTGTATTCGGAACACCTGATCCACTTTTTAATCCTAATTCTTTCTTAATTAAAACAGCAGCTGGTGGAGTCTTTAGTATAAAACTAAATGATCTATCCTGATATACTGTTATAACTACTGGTATTATTAAACCAACTTTATCTGAAGTTTTTGCATTGAACTCTTTACAGAATCCCATAATATTAACACCATGTTGACCTAAAGCTGGTCCTACTGGTGGTGCAGGAGTTGCCTTCCCTGCTTGAAGTTGAAGTTTTATCATTCCTGTTACTTTTTTAGCCATGAGTTATTCCTCCTATTACTGTGGTGTTTTCGGGGTTTCCCCTCCCACTTAATTAAGACTTTCGTCTAAATTATCTAATCTAATTTTTCTAATTGGTTAAAATCTAGTTCGGCAAGTGTTTCTCTTCCGAACATATCTACTAAAGCCTTAACTTTAGAGTTTTCTAAGTCAATTTCTTCTATTACAGCTGTACAACCAGCTATAGCTCCTGAAATTACCTTAATAGTCTCTCCTACTTCAAGGTTGATATCCACGTATCCATCTTGAACACCCATCGCTTCAACTTCTGCATCAGTAAGAGGAACTGGCTTAGACCCAGGTCCTACGAACCCTGTAACTCCTCTAGTATTTCTAACCACATACCATGATTCGTCTGTCATAAGCATTTTAACTAATAAATATCCTGGAAACTTTTTTCTTAAAGTAGTTTTAATCTTCCCGTCTTTTTCTTCAGTATACTCTTCCATAGGAATTTGCATATCAAAAATAAGTCCTGGAATATTTCTGTTTTCTATTGTTTTTTCAATAGTAACTTTTACTTTATTCTCGTATCCAGAATAAGTGTGTACTACGTACCATTTTGCTGTTTCACTCATATCAATTCTAAGGCGCTTTTAAAGCCTTTAAACCTCCTTTTTCTAATTAAAGTTTGAATATAAATTCAAAGAGGTTTTTAAACACAAAATCTACGCTACCAACTAAAATAATCGCAGCAATAGTTACCACAAGGACAGCTATTATTGCTTTTTTAGCTTCTTCTTTGGATGGCCAAGTTATTCTTTTAACCTCAGCCCTAACCTCTTTTAAAAATTGAATAGGACCTACCGCTTTCACAGATGTATCCTTACCTTTTCCATTTGCAGCCATTTGTTTCACATCCTTAACACCCTATGAGTTAATAACAAATAGATTGATCAATCAATCTGTTTATTATTTTGTTTCTCTATGAAGAGTATGTTTTTTACAGAATTTGCAATATTTATTCATTTCAATTCTGTTTGGATTATTTCTTTTATTTTTCATTGTACTGTAATTTCTTTGCTTACACTCTGTGCATGCTAAAGTTACTTTTACTCTCACGTTCAGCACCTCCAGTTTCCTATATATAAAGTAATGTCTACTATCTCGACTTTATTTGCAATAATAACACTATCACAAAAGTATATTAATGTCAACAATTCTCGACTATGTAAAGGACTAGGTTATTACACCCAGTCCTACATGTTTGAGATTGAAAAGTCTCTTTTTGTATATCAAAAATTGATTACTTTGTTATTGTAGTAACAACTCCTGAACCTACTGTTCTTCCACCTTCTCTGATAGCAAATCTTAATCCCTCTTCCATAGCGATTGGGTGTATTAATTCAACAACCATATCTATATGATCTCCTGGCATTACCATTTCCATTCCGTCTGGTAATTTTATTGATCCTGTTACATCAGTTGTTCTAAAGTAGAACTGTGGTCTATATCCATCGAAGAATGGAGTATGTCTTCCACCTTCTTCTTTTTTAAGTACATATACTTGACCTACAAAGTTTGTATGTGGCTTAACTGATCCTGTTTTAGCAAGAACTTGCCCTCTTTGTATATCATCTCTTTGAACTCCTCTTAAAAGAGCTCCTATATTATCTCCTGCTTGAGCATCATCTAATAATTTTCTGAACATTTCTATTCCTGTTACTATTACTTTTCTGCTCTCTTCTACTAATCCTACGATTTCAACTTCTTCAGCTATGTGAAGTGTTCCTCTTTCAATTCTTCCTGTTGCAACTGTTCCTCTTCCTGTTATTGTGAAGACGTCCTCTATTGGCATTAAGAATGTTAAGTCTGTTGATCTCTCTGGTGTAGGGATATAACTATCAACTGCATCCATTAACTCTAAGATTGGTGCTATTGCAACTTCATCTGAAGGGCTTTCTAATGCTTTTAATGCTGATCCTTTTACTACTGGAATATCATCTCCTGGGAAATCATACTCACTTAGTAATTCTCTTATTTCCATTTCTACTAACTCTAATAACTCTTCGTCATCAACCATGTCAGCTTTGTTTAAGAATACTACTATATGACTAACTCCAACTCTTGAAGCTAATAGTATATGCTCTCTTGTTTGAGGCATTGGACCATCTGCAGCTGAACATACTAGGATTGCTCCATCCATTTGTGCAGCTCCTGTGATCATATTCTTAACATAGTCAGCGTGACCTGGACAGTCAACGTGAGCATAGTGTCTTTCTTCTGTTTCATACTCAACGTGTGCTGAGTTGATTGTGATTCCTCTTGCTTTTTCCTCTGGTGCTTTATCTATTTCGTCATATTTGAAAGCCTCAGCTCCACCTCTTACTGCTAATACTGATGTGATAGCAGCTGTTAATGTAGTTTTACCGTGGTCTACGTGACCTATTGTTCCAATGTTTACGTGTGGTTTATTTCTCTCGAATTTAGCCTTTGACATTGTAAATTCCTCCTTTAATTTTAAATAAACTTTGCCTAGTGTTTTCACTCTTACAAGTTTTTGGAGCTCATGATCGGACTTGAACCGACGACCTCCGCCTTACCAAGGCGACACTCTACCAACTGAGCCACATGAGCAACTTTATACCTATATTCTAATTTATCTCTATACTTTTATGAGTTTACTACTAATACTTATTTTTGTCAATAATATATTAATAAATATCACTCTTCTTTTTTTCATAAAAAGACTTCTCTAATTTCTTCTTAACTCGCTGTAATGCATTATCTATAGATTTAGCTTCACGATCAAGATCTTCTGCTATTTCTTGATAACTTTTACCATCTAAATAGTAATTCAAAACTTCCATTTCTAAACTTGATAAAACACTTTTTATTTGAAGCTCTATATTCGCAACATCTTCTTTTCCTATTATCAAAGCCTCTGGATCTGTTATTTTCATTCCATCTATAACATCTAATAATGTTCTCTCAGAATCTTCTTCATAGATCGGCTTATTTAATGAAACATATGTATTAAGAGGTATATGTTTTTGCCTTGTTGCTGTTTTTATAGCAGTTATTATTTGCCTTGTTATACAAAGTTCTGCAAATACTCTAAAAGAACTTTCTTTATCCTCTTTAAAATCTCGTATTGCTTTATATAAACCAATCATACCTTCTTGGTATATATCTTCTTTATCTGCCCCTATTAAAAAATATGATTTTGCTTTAGCTTTCACAAACTGCTCATACTTATTAATTATAAAATCTTGCGCTATATTGTTACCAGTTTTTGCTACTAAAACTATTTCTTCATCAGTTTTATTTACTATCTCATTTTCCATTAACCTCAAACTTCCAACTGTCCCCATAATTCTCCCCCCTTTTATACCATATAAAAGAAATACCTTTAGCTCAAACCTACATATCACTTTTTCTTAATTTATCTAAAACCCCTGCAACATCATCACTAAGATTATCCCATAAAAGATTTCTATTAGCACTTTCATTTTTCTTAGTTCTTACTTTTATAACATCTTCAACTTTTACTACTTCATTGTAAAATTCTAATGAAGGCATTCTTGTTGCACCTCTTTGAAAAATTGTTTGTTGCTCTAGATTATCTGATGTAACCACTAAAACCTCATATCTTTTTCCTAGTTCATTTACTCTTCTCTCTATATAACTGTCAGCTGTCTCACTAGATTTAGTGTATACTACACTTACATTTTTATTTCTACCTACAGACTCTTCTTTTTCATCACTGTTACTGAGTTTATGTGCATCAAATACTATAAAAGCTTTACAATTTTTAAACGAAGCATAATTTTCAACTTTCTCTATCAATTTAATTCTTCCATTTTCAAGATCAGTTTCTTTCATTACCTTCTTTAAACTTGGCCAACTATTTATAACATTATATGCATCAATAAATACAAATTTCATCAATAACTACTTTTTTTCTACTTTATTAGTCTTGATTTTAAGACTTCATACATCATTATACCACCAGCAACTGACGCATTTAAAGAGTTTATTTTTCCAACCATAGGTATTTTTACTAATTTATCACATTTCTTAGCAGTTAATTTAGACATTCCTCTTCCTTCATTTCCTATTATTAGCGCACAAGGTCCTGAATAGTTTACACTATAACTAACCTCTTCTGCTCTTATATCTGAACCATATATCCAAACACCTTTTGATTTTAATTTATCTATTTCATTATTAACATTTGTAACTTTAGCAATTCTCATATGCTCTATAGCTCCAGCTGCTATTTTATAAACTGTTGATGTTACTCCAACATTTCTTCTTTTTGGTATTATTATTCCATGAACACCACAAAGTTCTGCTGTTCTAACTATTGAACCTAAATTATGAGGATCTTCTAATTCATCTAATATTATTATGAAAGGATCTTGACCTTTTTTAGCCGCATAAGCTAAAATATCATCAACTTCACTATATTCAAAAGGTGTTATTTGAGCTATTACCCCTTGATGTGAACCTGTTTCACTTAATGAATCTAATTTTTTTCTATCTACTTCTTTAAGAACTATACTTTTATCTTTAGCCATTCCTATAATTTTAGTTATTGAACCTTCTAATTTTCCTTTTGCTATGAATATTTGCTCAACTGTTGCTCTTTCTGATTTTAAAAGTTCAATTACAGAATTTCTTCCTTCTATTAAATCTTCTCTTCCAGACATTTGTCCATCTATTGCTGAAGCTTTAGCCATTTTCTCTTCATATCTTTCTCTTCTCTCATCTTTTGCTAATTCTTTTTCATATCTTCTCATTTGTCTTGCTCTGTTTTCTGACTTTGTCATTTTATATTCCTCTTTTCTTTCTTTAGTTTTATTTTTGTTATTTTACATTTTTATATTTCGTCATCTTATATTTTATATCATCATGACTTCTTTCTTCACTTTCCTCATATAATTCCCATGACTTATCATTACTTATATTAGGAAAGTATTTATCTGCTATATACTCATTCTCTATTTTAGTTATATATAATTCATCACAGTAAGGTAGGAACTCTTTGTATATAGCTTCTCCGCCAATTATAAAAACTTCTTTATTTGTGTATTCTTTTAATTTCTCTAAAGTCTCATTAACTGAATTACAAACTACAAAACCATCTTTTTTATAATCTTTACTTCTTGTTAGAACTATATTAACTCTATCTTTCAACGGAGCTTGTTTTGGTAATGATTCTAATGTTTCTCTTCCCATTACAATTACATTGTTAATAGTATTTTCTTTAAAGAACTTCATATCGCCTGGAATGCGTAAAAGTAAGTTTCCTTTATGACCTATTCCAAATTTTTTATCTACTGCAACTATAGCTTTCATATTACACCCTCCCTAATTAGATAGCTACTGGTATTTTTTTTACCTGCTCGCCATGCTCATAATTTTCTAAAGTAAAATCTTCAACTTTAAAATCATAAAAATCTTTAATATCTTTATTTATGATTAGCTTTGGTGCTTCAAATGATTTTCTTGAAATAAGTTCTTCTACAAGTGGAATATGTCTATCATATATATGTGCATCTGCTATTACATGAACAAACTCTCCAACTTCTAAACCTGATACTTGTGCAAACATATGTACTAGTATTGCATATTGAGATACATTCCAATTATTTGCTACTAATATATCTTGTGATCTTTGATTTAATATTGCATTTAATTTATTTCCAACAACATTAAAAGTCATACTATATGCACAAGGATATAAATTCATTTCATGTAAATCATCATGATTATACATGCTTACAATAATTCTTCTACTATATGGATTATTTTTTAAATCATATAAAACTCTATCAACTTGATCAAACTCACCTTCTGAGTATTTATGTTTAAGACCTAATTGATACCCATAAGCCTTACCTATACTTCCAGTTTCATCTGCCCAACTATCCCAAATTTTACTATTTAAATCATTTGTATTATTTGATTTTTTTTGCCATATCCATAGAAGTTCATCTATAGCTGCTTTGATATTTGTAGGTCTAAGTGTCATTATAGGAAACTCTTTTGATAAGTCATATCTATTAACAACACAGAATTGTTTTATTGTGTGGGCTTCTTCTCCATCAAGCCATTTAGCTCTTATAACCTGCCCCTTTGAAGATTCACCATTTTTTATTACATCTTCACACATTTCTTTAAATATTTTATCTGCATTACTCATATTTAATACCTCCATAATTTCAAACTATCCTTTTATATACTACCATTTTATTTCTTTAAATTATCTACACCTTTTTTAACAAGCTCAATTAATCTTTCTTGTTGATTTGTTAAGTAAAGGTATCCTATTAAAGATTCAAAACCTGTTGCAGCTCTATAATCTCTAACATTTGCATTTTTAGGAACTGTTGCTGATTTTGCATTTCTTCCTCTTTTAAAAATGTATAATTCATCCTCTGTTAAATCATCTTGAATTATTAACATTATGTCACTTTGACCTTTAGCTTTCACATAGTTTATTGCTTCTACATGTATTTTATGTGCTGATAATCCTTGATTACCATTAAAAACATAACTTCTAACATAAACTTCATATACTGCATCACCAATTAAAGCTAACTGAAGTGGGTTAAATTGCTTTGCTTCTTGATTAGTGTATTCCTTAAATAACATTTTATCTAACATTTTATCTCTCCTTAGCTAAAATAGATATTTACATAATCTATCTCTACTTATATAGATTATATATTTTTTCACATTATTTATCTATTACTTTTTATCTATTCTCTTTATTTATCGACATATTATATTAATTCTAATCTTAATTTATAAAAATATAACATTCAAATTTCTACAAATTAAAAGCTATCTCGAATTTGAGATAGCTTTTAATTATATTATTAAAGTTTTTTCCATCTAACACCTTGTGGTGTATCTTCTAAAACAATACCTCTTGCTTTAAGTTCATCTCTAATTTCATCTGATCTCTTAAAGTCTTTATTTTTTCTTGCTTCTTGTCTTTCTTGAACTAAGTTATCAATTTCATCATCTAAATTTACTTTAGTAGAATTTTGAAGTATTCCAAGTGGACCTCCTAGTTCTCTGATTAAATCTAAAACTTTAACTGCAAGTTCTTTTGAATTTGTATTTGCCATATGTGTATTTATATCTTTAACTAAATCAAAGATAGCTGTTATAGCATCAGCAGTATTAAAATCATCATCCATTTTTTGAATGTATTTTTGTCTATATTTATCAAGTCCTGATAAATAAGTATTCTCTTCATCACTCATAACTTCAGTACTTGCTTTATCTATTATTTCTTCAAGTTTTGAAACTGCATTATATAATCTTTCAATTGAGGCTTTAGCTGATTCTAATAAATCGTCACTAAAGTTAAGTTGTTGTCTATAATGAGCAGATAACATTAGGAATCTTATTATATCTGAATTATATTCTTTTAATGTTTCTCTAGCAGTCTTAAAGTTATTTAATGACTTAGACATTTTTTGATTATTAACATTTACAAATGCTGAATGTAACCAATAGTTTGCAAATGGTTTCCCTGTTAAAGCTTCACTTTGAGCCACTTCATTTTCATGATGTGGGAATGCTAAATCTGATCCACCAGCATGAATATCTATTGTTTCTCCAAGAAGTTTTTTAGCCATACATGAGCATTCTATATGCCAACCTGGTCTACCTTCTCCCCATGGACTTTCCCACGCAGGTTCGCCTTCTTTTTTAGCTTTCCATAATGCAAAATCTAAAGGATCTTGTTTTCTATCATCAACATTTATTCTTGCACCTGATTGCAACTGATCTATATCTTGACCTGATAATTTACCATAACCCTCAAATGATTTTGTTTTAAAGTAAACATCACCATCAATAGCATAAGCAAATCCTTTATCTATTAGTCCTTTTATGAATTCAACCATTTCAACCATAAACTCTGTAGCTCTTGGATTAACTGTTGCTCTCTCTATGTTTAGCCCATCAGCATCTTGATAATATTCTTTAATATATCTATCACCAAGTTCTTTTACTGTGCAGCCCTCTTCATTAGCTTTATTAATCATTTTATCATCTATGTCAGTAAAGTTTTGAATAAAGTTCACCTTGTATCCTCTATACTCTAGATATCTTCTTATTGTATCAAAAACTATAAATGTTCTACCATTTCCAATATGGAAAAAGTTATATACAGTAGGTCCACATACATACATGCTAACCTCACCTTGAACTATAGTTTTGAAATCTTCTTTTTTATTATTAAGAGTGTTATATACCTTCATTCTTTTTACCTCCTTGTATATTTATATAATATAGTGTAAAGATTTTCTACACTATATTATATACTATTATTTTACTTATTATTTGTTAAATTCTTCATTTATTTTATCATATATATCTGAAACTTTAACAACTTCAGCCTCTGCTGCTGTTCTAAGTTTAAACTCAAGTTCACCTTCAGTTATTCCTCTACCAACAGTAACTCTCATAGGAACTCCTAAAAGTTCTGCATCTTTAAATTTAACTCCAGCTCTTTCTTTTCTATCATCTAAAAGAACATCAAATCTCATTTTCTTAAGAGTTTCATAAATTTCTGTAGCTGCAGTCATTTGCTCTTCATTTTTTGAATTAACAGGAACTACAACTATTTGGTATGGTGCAACTTCCATTGGCCATATTATTCCATTTTCATCATTGTGTTGTTCTATTATTGAAGCAAGAGTTCTAGTAACTCCTATTCCATAACATCCCATTAAGAAAGGTTTAGCTTTTCCATTTTCATCTATGAAGTTTGCACCCATAGATTCTGAATACTTTGTTCCAAGCTTAAATATATGTCCAACTTCTGTTCCTCTAGCTATTGTGATAGTTCCATCACAACAAGGACATTTTTCACCTTCAACAATATTTCTAAAATCTCCAATAGTTCCTTCAAAATCTCTACCATAGTTAACATTCTTTAAGTGGTAACCTGTTTCATTAGCACCTACAACAAAGTTAAACATTTTTGAAACTTCTTCGTCAACTAACATCATATCAACTTTTAGTCCTATAGGACCAGCAAATCCACATTCAGCATTTGTAGCTTCTCTAACCATTGAATCACTTGCCATAAGAAGTTCTAAAACATCTCCAATAGCATTAGTAACTTTAGTTTCATTAACCTCCCTATCTCCTCTAACAAATACAGCAACAACTTTTTCATCTGCTTTAAATATTAAAGTTTTAACTGTATTTTTAGCTGAAACATTTAATGATGTTGCAACTTCTTCTATTGTTCTCTCATTTGGAGTTTCTACTTTTTCAACTGCTAATAATTCTGAAACAACTTCTAAATCAGCTGTTGTTTTAGCTTTTTCTATATTTGCTGCATAATCACACTTAGTACAGAAAGCTATATCATCTTCACCAACTGAAGACTTAACCATAAACTCAGCTGAATTTGAACCACCAATTGCACCTGAATCAGCTTCAACACATTTAGCATCAAGTCCACATCTACTAAAGATATTATTATATGCTGCTTGCATTCCATCAAAAGCTTTATCAAGACCTTCTTGATTTATATCAAAACTATATCCATCTTTCATTATGAACTCTCTTGATCTCATAACTCCAAATCTTGGTCTTCTCTCATCTCTATACTTTGTTTGTATTTGATATAAGTTAAGTGGAGCTTGTTTATATGACTTAACAGTTCCTCTAACTATATCTGTGAAAACTTCCTCATGAGTTGGCCCAAGACAAAACTCTCTGCTATTTCTATCAGTAACTCTAAACATCTCTCCGCCGTAAGCATCCCATCTTCCTGACTCTTTCCAAAGTTCTGAAGGAATTATAGCAGAACATAAAAGTTCTTCTGCACCTGCATTATTCATTTCATCTCTTACTATTTCTTCAACTTTTTTAAGTGCTTTTAAACCATATGGCATATAGTTATATATACCTGCTGCACTTTTTCTCATAAGCCCCGCTCTAAGCATTAACTTATGACTTTCTATTTCAGCTTCAGCTGGAACTTCTCTTAATGTAGATATTAACATCTTTGACATTTTCATTACTAAATATCCTCCTAACAATTCTTTATAAAAAAATAAAAAAACCCGCCCTAATATTATTAGGGCGAGTTATATATCTCGCGGTACCACCTAAATTTGTACTCTAATCATGATAACGGTATTAAACCGATAGTTTTGCTATACTCCGAAGTAGGTTCAAAGTTTTTTTGGAAATCTTTCAGCCGGTGAATCTCCTCTCTAAACTGTTTTCTTCTACTATTCTTCATCATAGTTTTGCAATATTTTCTTTTAACTTTCTAAATTATATATGTTAATTTTATTCATGTCAATATAACGCTATGACAGCTTTTAATACTTTACAAACTCTCTTGCTAGTATTAAATCTTCTTCTGTCGTTAATTTAATATTTTTATAATCACCTTCATAAAGATATACTTTATTTCCATAATGCTCAACAACCATAGTATCATCAGTTACACAAATATTTTCTTTTTGTATCTTTTCATGACACTCTTTAATCATAGAATAATTAAAGCACTGCGGTGTTTGAATAGCAAACAAACTTTCTCTTGTCGGTGTTTCTTTTGAAAATGAATTTTCATTTCTTACTTTTATAGTATCCTTTGGAACAACTCCTGGTGCTGCTGCTCCAAACTCATATGCAAAATTTATTCCATCTTCAATTATTTTATTTGAAACAAACGCTCTAGCTCCATCATGTATCAATACAACATTAGCATTTTCTATAGCTTTTAATGCATTATATACAGAATCTGACCTTTCTGCTCCACCTTCAACAATTTTACTTATATTAAAATTAAATCTACTTTGTATTTTTGTATTAAAATAATCAATTTCATCTTTTGGAAGAACAATTATTATTTCATTTACCATCTTACACTGCTCAAATTTCTTTATAGTATAGTATATTAAAGGCTTTTCATCTATTTCTATAAATTGTTTACTAACTGGTGCATTCATTCTTTTCCCTTTTCCACCTGCTAGTATTATAGCTACATTCTTCATAATTTAATTAATCCTTTTTCTTTGCAAAAATCATTCTTCCAGCAGCAGTTTGTAATACTGAAGTTACTTCAACAGTTATCTCTTGGTTCATATATTTTCTACCACCCTCAACAACTATCATAGTTCCATCATCTAAATATGCAACACCTTGAGTCTGTTCTTTACCATCCTTAACTATTCTTATAGTCATATCCTCACCTGGTAAAACAACAGGTTTTATAGCATTAGCAAGTTCATTAATATTAAGAACTGGCACACCTTGAACCTCTGCAACCTTATTTAAATTATAATCATTTGTAAGTACTTTACCCTCAATTTTTTGTGCAAGTTTTAAAAGTTTACTATCAACTTCACTTATTTCGGGAAAATCACCTTCCCAAATTTCAACCTCCATATCTAGTTCCTTTTGAATTTTATTTAATATATCAAGACCCCTTCTTCCTCTTACTCTTTTCAAAGAATCAGAGCAATCTGATACATGTCTAAGTTCATCAAGTACAAAACCTGGTATAACTAAAGTACCTTCTATAAATCCTGTTTTACACAAATCAAAAATTCTTCCATCTATTATTACTGATGTATCTAAGATTTTAGGAAATTTACTTCTTTGTGTTTTAGCTTTTTTCTCTTTGCTTACTGATGGTTTTTTTAAACCTTCAAAGAAAGCTATAATTTCATTTCTTCTCTTAACAAATATATTAATCCCTATAACTCCCAATATAATATCAGCAAATATATACATTATATTACCTATTAGTGATCCAAGATTAGCACTTAGTCCAGTAAGTAAACTCTTTACTGGCAAGAATACTACTGATGCAACAAGTATTCCAAATATAGCTCCAAGTAAACCAAATATAAGTTCACTTCCACTAAGTTTACCAACACTACTTTCTATTGTCTCAACAATCTTAGATATTCCTTTATATATATATGGTGAAATAAAGAAAAATATAATACCAAATAAAGCTGATATTAATGTATAACTTATTACTTTAGTTATATTATTAGATAAAAACTCTATATTTTCTATAGCCGAACTCTTTAACACTACATCTGATATTACTGCACCAAGCAAAACACCAAATATTGTAACTAATCCTCTAAAAACTTTTTTAATCATAGCTACCACCTCCTATTTTATTATTAACATGAATAAAAAAAATATATTATAATTCCTGATAGGTTTTTACCTACATTACCTAATTATAACACATCATTTTATTAGAGTCTTATATTTAAGGTTAATCCAATCTTACTTTTAACTATCTTTTTTATTAATATTTTTATACATCACCCCCTATTAATTTTCTTATATTTGTTTTATATTAGACTAAACGTTGCAAGTGTTTTTTATATGTAATTTACTTAATTTTTAAATGTTATTATATTATATTATATAAGGTTATAAACTAAGGAGTTGTATTTTAAAATGAATGATTTAATATTTGATAAATTTCAAAGTACCGTAGCTGATTCTTTGCTAAGACATAAAAGTATACTAGATATTTTAAGCAAACATCAAGATTCTCAAGCTAGAATTTTTAGAGCTATTTGTAAAGCTATCACATCTTGTGGTTGTGTTGAAATAAATGCTTCTAAACAAAATTTTTCTGATAGCGACTCTATTGCAAGTTTCAAAAGTTCACTTGATTCTCATATCAATGGTACTATTTGTGAAAACTGCCGTAGTGTTATAGAAACTGAACTTGGCAATAATATTTTCTATCTAGTTTCCCTTTGTGAAACTCTAGATATAAATTTCTTTGATATACTAGTAAAAGAAAATGAAAAAATGAAAACTCTTGGCGAGTTTACTTTTAGATAAAAAAAAGATGCAATGCAGGCTTACTTATTTTGCCCCGCATTGCATCTTTTATTCTATCTATTTCTTTAATGAAACTTGCTCTTGAATTCTTCTAAGTCCATTTCTTATAGCTCTCGCTCTAGCTTCTCCTATACCTTCAACCATATCTAAATCTTCTTTAGATGCTTCTAGTATAAATTTAAGATTTCCAAAATGAGATACTAAATTTTCTATAACTGTTGAAGGAATCCTTGGAACTTTATTTGTTATTCTATAACCTTTAGGTGCTATAAAGCTTTCAGTTAGTCCTTTTCCTGTATATCCAAGTAACTTCGATATTTGTTCCACATCTAAAAGTTCTTCTGAACTTAGTTTTTGCATCTCTTTATATATATTTTCATAATCAATGCCCTCTTTACAATAATCTCTTATTAAAAGAATTCCATCTTGCTCTACGCAATTTACAAGTTCATTAAGCTGCATAGATATTAATCGGCCTTCATTTCCAAGCTCTATAATATATCCTTCAACTTCTTGAACTATTCTCATAACCATTTCAGTTCTTTGAATAGCCCCTGCAACATCAAATAAAGTTGCTAAATCTTGAAATTCTAATATATTAAGATTATTTATAACCTTGTCTAAAACCTTTATATACCTTTCAAGTGTTTGAACAGCTTGATTTGCCTTTGATAAAACTATACTACTATCTCTTAAAACATACTTTATATCACTTTTATAAATAGAAATCATATTTCTTCTTTGTGATATTGCTATTGCTATACATCCTGTTTGCTTTGCAACTCTTTGCGCTGTTCTATGTCTAGTTCCAGTTTCAAAAGTTGCTATTGATGAATGTGGCATTAACTGTGCATTAGCAACAAGTATTCTTTTAAGATCTGAACTAATGATAAGCGCCCCATCCATTTTTGCAAGTTCATATATATATGCTGGTGAATATGGTGAATCTATTTTAAAACCACCATCTACAACCTCTAAAACTTCCTCCTTATTGCTTAAAACAACAAGACCTCCTGTTTTAGCTCTTAAAATATTTTCAAGTCCTTCTCTCAAAGTAGTCCCTGGACTCATTATCTTTAGTATATTTTTTAATTCTTTATTATTTTCTAATCTCATACACTCACCTATCTACTTATAAATCTTAGCGATTGCCTCTCTTAAAGTACTAACTCCTATTAAATTAATTTTATTTTTCCCTTTTACCTTTTCTATATTTTTATAAGGTATTATTGCATTAATAAATCCCATTTTCTCGGCTTCATTTAAAATTCTATCACAACTTGAAACTGGCCTTATTTCTCCTGTAAGTCCTACTTCACCTATTATTATTACTTTTTCTAAAGAAGTTGTAATACCCTTATTAGATGAAAATAGTGATAATGCTATTCCTAAATCTCCTGTTGTTCCTTCAATACTAAGTCCACCAACAACATTTAAATAAACATCACAATTATAAAAATAGACTTTTAATTTTTTTTCAAGAACAGCAAGTATTAAACTCATTCTTGAATTATCAAATCCTATAGCAGTTCTTCTCGGCATTGGAGCCTTAGTTTCACTAACTAAAGATTGTATTTCAACAAGAATTGGTCTTGTTCCTTCCATTATTCCTATAACAGCCGAACCTTCCTGTCCAAAACTTGTATCCTCTAAAAATAATTTAGATGGATCGGTTACTTGAACAAGTCCTATCTCACTCATTTCAAAAACTCCAATTTCAGATGTTGTTCCAAATCTATTTTTCATAGTTCTAAGAACTCTAAAATCTTCTGTTCTTTCTCCTTCAAAAGATAAAACTGTATCAACCATATGCTCTAAAACTTTAGGTCCTGCAAGTTCCCCTTGCTTTGTAACATGGGCAACTATAAATAGCGGAATATTTTTTCCTTTTGCAATTCTCATCATAATATTTGAACACTCTTTAACTTGCGAAATACTACCTGGAGCTGATGATACACTTTCTCTATATACTGTTTGAATTGAATCTATAATTATAAAAACTGGTTTGATTTCATCTATATAAGCTTCTATAATATCAAGATTGTTTTCTGCTACAATATATAATTCATCTGCAGTAACTCCTAGTCTATCACCTCTGATTTTTATCTGTTCTTCAGACTCCTCACCAGATACATAAAGAACTTTTCCATATTTATTACACATATTATTAGCTGCTTGTAATAACAATGTTGATTTACCAATTCCTGGTGCACCTGATATTAATGTAAGAGAACCTTTTACAAGACCTCCACCAAGCACTCTATTTAATTCTAAAATTTGAGTATCATATCTTAATTTATCACCAGATTTTATATCACCTATTTTTTTTAAGGTGTTCATTTTTTCTGTCATATTAATAGTAGGCTTTGTTTCTTTACCAGCTACTTCTTTGACTTCTTCAACCATTGTATTCCACTTTCCACAAGATGAACATTTTCCCATCCACTTAAGTGACTCAAATCCACACTCTTGGCAGAAGAATACAGTTTTTACTTTTGCCATTTATCACAACTCCAAATTTATTCTTTTTAAATATATTTATATAATATAATATAATATAATAATATCATATAAATATATTAAAACTTAAACATATTTGTAATATATATTTTCTCTATTTAATTTATATTTTTATTATTGTCTATTTATTTGAAATTTAATACTTTATTTATTAATTTAAATTCATATAAAAAAAAACTGCATGCAATATTAGAGTTTTACTTAAACTCTAATACCATACAGCCCTTCTACACAACTAAAATTATTTAGAAATTTTAGCAGCAGCAGCTTCATCAATAATAATAGTTACATCTCTGTGCATTTGTAACATAGATGCTGGACAATCTGCTGTTATTTTTCCATTCATCATACTTTGTACTGCTTCAGCTTTTCCTTCTCCACTAGCTATAAGAAGTATTTTCTTCGCTTGCATAATTCCACCAAGACCCATTGTTACAGCTGTTTGTGGAACTTCACTAGCATTCTTAAAGAATCTAGCATTTGCATCTATAGTATCCTTAGTTAATCCTGTTAGGTGACTTCCTACTACTAAATGGCTATCTGGCTCATTGAATGCAATATGCCCATTTCCACCAAGACCTAGTAATTGAAGATCAATTCCACCAAGTTCTACGATTCTGTGATCATAAGCTAAACACTCTGCTTCTATATCTTTTGCTAAACCATTAGGTACAAAAGTTCTAGCTTTATCAATGTTGATATGATTGAAAAGTGTATCATTCATAAAGAATCTATAACTTTTCTTATGCTCTCCTGAAAGTCCAACATACTCATCTAAGTTAACACTTGTAACTTTTGAAAAATCCACTTTTCCATCTTTATTCATTTTAATTAAGTTTTCATACATCCCTACTGGAGTTCCACCTGTTGCAAGTCCTAGAACTGCCTCTGGTTTATTATTAACTATCTCTGCCATAAACTGTGCTGCTTTTAAACTAACTTCTTCATAATTTTTTACTACTACTATTTTCATTTTAATTTCCCCTCTCTTTTATATATATTTACTTCTAAGGTATATTTGTCTGATCTATAAATTGCCTTTTCATAAAAAAGCATTTTATCATCTTGGCTATATACCTTGTTATTAACATTTAACAGTGCTACTTTATCATCAAGTTTAAATAGCTTTGCAAAATCATCATTATATAAAATAGCGTTTATACTTGAATCACAATAAGATATATGATGATTCATAGATTCTAAATATTTATATATTGAATCCTTTATATTTTCCTCAGTTAAGTTTTTACCTAAAGAGTACGGCATATATATAAGCTCATTTGCTATAATCTCACCATCAACAACTCTATTTCTATCAATCTTATAAACTGTATCTTCAGAAAGCATAGAATGTAAAAATTTTGGAGTTTTTATAACATCAAAGTTTAAAATAATATTTTCAAGCTTTCCACCTGTTTTTTCTATTATTTCAGTGAAACTCATAATATCTTTTTGTGTAACTTTTGGCTTACATACATAAGTACCTTTACCTTTTTTCTTAATTAAAAATCCTTCTTGTACTAATTCACCTAAAGCCTGCCTAATCGTCATTCTACTAATTAAGAATTTTTCTGATAATTCACGCTCACTAGATATTAAATTCCCTTCTTTCCAAATTCCTTTCTCAATATTATCTAAAATTATAGATTTTAATTGAAGATATGCAGGAACTTGACTACTTTTATCTATCATAAAATTCTCCTCCTAAACTAATTATAGTGGTCTAGACCAGACTTGTCTAGACCACTTTGTGCTGTTTACACTTTCTTAACTATTTTAATATTTTTTCAAAGATATGAATAGTTAATTCGTTTTTGAAGAATACTATTACTATAAAATAGTAGGAGTGATTTTTTTGGATAAACTAGTAAACTTATTAAAATCAAGTGATTTATTATATAGCAATCCGCTTAAAGCAACTGAAAAACCTATAATTAGCAAAGTCAATGTTGAAAATAGTGATATTATGAATAACTTTTTAATAAATAATTCTATTGACACAGAATCCACACAAAAATAACATTTTTTAAAGTTATAATAAACCATAATTACTTTTAATTAGTATGCTACTTCAAATAAACATATTAATAAATTATTTCAAGTAAGCACTAAAAGTAATAAAATTTATAAATAAACTCAAGAGGTGAATTAAATGATAAAAGTATATAGTACTCCAGTATGTCCTTGGTGTGATAAAGCTAAAGACTACTTAAAAAGAAAAGATGTAGAATTTACAGCTTACAATGTTCAAGAAGATATGGAAGCTAGAGAAGAAATGGTTTCTAAAACTAAGCAAATGGGTGTTCCAGTTTTAGATATAAACGGAACAATAATCATAGGATTTGACAGAAAAGCTATTGATGAAGCTTTAAATAAATAGCATAAAAAACTGAGGATAACTTATTATATGTTATCCTCAGTTTTTTCTTTTATATAACTAATTGCATTAAGGACTGCAATTACCGAATCATTAATATCTGTCGGTATTTCATTAATTACTTTCTCTATACCTGCTCCACTAGCAAAAACTCCACTTATATTTGTTTCCATACTTTCATTAACTCTTATGTAACCATCTTCTCTATGCTCTAAAGAAACATCCTTTTCATACACACTTGGATTTTTACCAAACGAACCAATTATAGCATCAAGCCTCAACCTTTTCCGCTTTCCGCTATTTATATCATTTAAATAAATCCCTTCTAGTTTTTCAAACCCAAAAGCACCTATTAATTTATAACCACTTATAACTGTTATATTATCATTCTTCTCTATGTTTTTTAACATTTTCTTCGAATACTCTATGTTTTCACTTCCCTTTATAATAACGACTTTTCTAGCTATTTTAGATAAATATAAAGCTTCCTCAAACATAGAATGGCTATTTCCTATAATCGCAACTAACTTATCATTTAGTACTTCTATATTAGCAACTATATTATAGTAAATTCCATTATTCATAAATTTTTCGCAATTCTCAATATTAAACCTTTCAACATCATTACCTGATGTTATAACAACAGCTTTTGCTATGTACTTTTCCTTACTTGTTTGAATAATCTTAATATCACTTGTGAAAATAGCTTTTTCTATATCAACAATTCTTTTTATAAGAACTCCACTCTCTTTAGCCTTTTCTTCCAAGCTTTTTATATCATTTCCTATTGATAAAAAATCTAAATTACTTTTTATGATTTTCACTTCATCTTCTTTATGCTTATCTAAAACTGCTACACTCATCCCTGCTCTTGAACAATAAATTGCAGAACTCATAGATGCCCTATTAATTCCTAGAATCAATATATCCACATATATATTATTTTCCACTTTGGCCTTCCTCTCGCTGCAACAAATCTAACTTTGAAATACAACATTTTATTAGTTAAAAAAATATTAATATTTAGTTAAATTTTAATGTATTTTATCATTAATTACAAGAAAAAAAGAAACTACACATTTGTAGTTTCTTTAAATTTATTATTCTTGGATATTAATAACAATAGCTTTTGGTCTAGACATTGACTCTATAGAATATCTTATTC
>NZ_CAMQRY010000002.1 GCF_947036855.1 uncultured Clostridium sp. | reverse complement strand
CCTACAACAGTTGCACTATATTCTGATAAAACTAAATCATCATCATTAAAATGCTCCCCAAATCTTGCTAAAAGTAAAGTACCAAGTCTTTCACCATTCCCAAGTATCGGAACTATCGTAGATATTTTATTAGACATAGGACAATGCCCCTGTTCTTCAAACACACACTCACCATTATTTGGAGAATTTGAAAGAGTATTTTTTATACTAAGTAACCTTCTATTATATGCCTGTGGAAATCTCTTATCCCTTATAATAGTTTCCCTCATTACATCACACTCAAACTTTTCTGAAAAAGTATAACCTAAAACTACCCCTTTTTTCTCTACTAAATATACATTACATTCCATTACTTCACTTAATATACTACATATATCTTCAAATACTACATTCTCACTACCTGCTTTTTGTAATATCTTATTAAGCTTTCTTGTCTTATCTAATAATGTTGACAATAAAACCCCTCCTTAAAAAAAACACTATAATCCTATTTATATAAATACCATTAAAATTCATAAAATTCTAATACATAATATATCATAGTGTTATAGTGTTTTCAATATTATTGATAACATTTCAAGTAGTGTTCATACTTTATATAATGTTATTCTTCTTTCTTTTCTTCAGGAATATCAACTCTTTCTTTACATTCCTTATCACTGCACTCTAAATATTGACCTTTTGCTTTTGAATATTTTTTAAGCATAAATGTACTACATTTAGGACACTTTGTATTACTTGGTTCATTCCAACTAACAAAAGTACAATCTGGATAATTAGAACATCCATAGAATCTATTTCCCTTTTTACTTCTCTTAACAACAACATCCCCACCACAGATTGGACAGTTAGCTTCAACTGTTTCAACTATAGGTTTTGTATTTTCGCATTCAGGATATCCTGGACATGCTAGGAAATCTCCAAACCTTCCATGCTTTACAACCATCATTTTACCACATTTATCACATGGTACATCACTTACTTTATCTTCTATAATTATCTTAGATATTTCACTCTCTGCCTTTTTGATATCTTCACTTAATGGTTTAAAGAATTCATCAACAACCTCTTCCCATTTAAGTTTTCCTTCTTCTACGCTATCAAGTTTACTTTCCATAGCTGCTGTAAAATCTGCATCAACTATAGTTTTGAAATACTCTGATATTATACCATTAACTATTATTCCAAGCTCTGTTGGTGATAATACTTTTTTCTCTCTATTTACATATTTTCTACTAACTAAAGTTGTTATAGTAGGAACATATGTACTTGGTCTACCAATTCCATTTTCCTCTAAAACTTTAACAGAAGATGCTTCAGTATATCTACTTGGTGGCTGTGTGAAATGTTGAACACCATCTATTGTATCAAGTTCTAATATTTCACCTTCCACTATTTTTGGAAGCATTACATCTTGCTCATCATCTGAATTTACGTAATCATAAATTTTCATAAATCCATCAAAGCTTACATTTGATCCACTTGCTCTAAGTAAATAATCACCATTAGTAATTTTTATACTATTTGTATTCAGTATACAATTTTCCATTTGACTTGCAATAAATCTATTCCAAATAAGAGTATATAATTTATACTGATCTCTTGATAAATTAACTCTTGCAATTTCTGGTGTTATTTCTACATAACTTGGTCTTATAGCTTCGTGAGCATCTTGAATATTTTTCTTACCTTTAAATATTCTTTCTTCTTTAGGTAGATACTCTTCACCATAAGAATTTATAATAAATTCTTTTGCCTTATCCTTTGCATCACTTGAAATTCTTACTGAGTCAGTTCTCATATATGTTATCAAACCAACTGTTCCATATTTCTTAACTTCAACACCTTCATAAAGTTGTTGTGCTATTTGCATTGTCTTTTTAGTCATATAATTCAATTTTTTACTTGCATCTTGTTGAAGTGTACTAGTTGTAAATGGTGCTAATGGTTTCTTAGCTCTTGTACCAACTTTAACTGTTTCAACATGATACTCACCTTTATTCAAATCATTTATTATAGCATCTGACTCTTCCTGATTATTTATCTCTACTTTCTTTTTATTCTTAGTAGATAATCTTATTGGGAAAGTCTTTTTATCTTTTTTAAGTTTTATATCAACACTCCAATATTCCTTTGGATTGAATTCTTCAATTTCTTTCTCTCTATCACAAATCATTTTAAGCATAGCAGATTGAACTCTACCAGCACTTAATCCCCACTTTACATTTCTCCATAAAAGTGGACTTATCTCATAACCAACTAATCTATCAAGTATTCTTCTAGCTTGCTGTGCATTAACTAAATCTTGATTTATAACTCTTGGATTTTTAATTGATTCCTTAACTGCTGTCTTTGTAATCTCATTAAATTCTATTCTGCATTTCTCACCATCTGCTATCTTTAAAATATTTGCAAGATGCCATGAAATTGCTTCACCCTCTCTATCAGGGTCAGTTGCAAGGTATATTTTATCACTTTTTTTAGCAAGTTTTCTAAGCTTTGTTAAAAGCTCGCCCTTACCTCTTATAGTAATATACTTTGGTGCATAATCCTCATCTACGTTAACTCCTAATTGACTCTTAGGTAAATCTCTTACATGTCCCATTGATGCCTCAACAACATAATTTTTACCAAGATACTTCTCTATTGTTTTTGCTTTTGCTGGTGACTCAACAATTACTAATTTTTGACCCATAGTAACCCCCGAATTTCGGAGTTTCACCCCCTCTAATTTTTTCGTAATATTTTCATATAATTATTTCCGATTAATCCAATAATCTCATTATTGAATTGCATTTCAAATAATAACTCATTAATAATACAACTGTCAACTTTAATTTTTTCCCTAATTTTATCAAAATGCACAGGTTTTTCTCCTAATACACTCAGAATTTTTAATTTTATATCATATTTTTTATCTTTTTTGCCCATTTCATAAAATAATCCTAATTCTTTAAAAACTTGTTCTATATTAAGATATACAAGTGCACCATCATTAATTAACTTATTACACCCTTTACTATTTTCTGAATTTATATTCCCTGGCACAGCATAAACAGACTTATTTTGTATACAGGCATGCATTGCTGTATTAGTAGCACCACTTCTCACTCCTGCCTCAGTAACAATGATAGCCTCTGAAATTGCACTTATCAATCTATTTCTTTTTGGAAAATTATAATACATAGGACTTTCTCCTGGTGGAAACTCACTTATTATAACCCCATTCTCTATAATTTTATTGAATAATAAAACATTTGACTTTGGATAGCAAATATCAATCCCACAACCCAAAACAGCAATATTAAAAATATTATTATCAATAGCTGCATAGTGTGCAATAGAATCTATTCCTATAGCTCCACCACTTACAACTCCAATATTACACTGACCAGCTATACTACTTACAATTTCCTTTGTTACTATTTCACCATACTCACTGTTTTTCCTTGAACCAACAATTCCCAAAAATTTCATTCTATTAATTTTTTCTAAATCGCCTTTATAAAAAATGCAAAATGGTGGTTCTTCAATATTTTTAAAACCTTCTATATATAAGCTATCACCATATATAACTAATTTATATATTCCTCTCTCTATATCTAGAGATATTTTATTTATTATCTCACTTTTTATATCTATACTAAGCACCTTATCTCTTGCTGGTATTTTTTCAAATAACTTCACCCGATTTTCATATATATTTTCACAAGTTCCACAAGATTTAAGTAGCATAATTTTAGCCTTTACTGATATTGGGATTATACTAAACCAAATTTTAAATTCATCCTTCATTTATATAACTTCCCCCCTTATATTTTTTCTATACCCTAAAGCTTCATATATATGTTCAACCCTTATGTCTTCTGCATCTTCAAGATCAGCTATAGTCCTAGAAATCTTTATTATTTTATGTAAAACTCTACTACTTACAGCAAATTTTTCATATATTTCCTGTAGTAGTAAATTTGCTTCTTTGCTAAGTAAAATATACTCATCTATATACTTATAATCAATTTCAGAATTCGTATTTATACCAAGTTTTTTATATCTCTCTTTTTGTAAATACCTCGCTTTTTCAATTGCCTTTTTAACATCCAATTTAGGTTTATTATTCACTTCTCGAAGACTACTATAATCAACATATGTAACAAATGAAAATATATCAATTCTATCCCTCATAGCCTTTGATAATTTATTTTCATATTTCTTTATAGCCCCATCACTACAAATACATTTTCTCCCCTCAATTCCACTCAAAAAATTTCCACAAGGACATGGATTAAATGCTCCAACAAATGTAAAATCAGCTGGATAATCAATACTTCCTTTATTTCTTGTTATTCTTATTTTTTTACTCTCTATAGGTTCTCTAAGTCCTTCTATAGTACTTCTTTCAAATTCTAAAAGTTCATCTAAAAATATTACACCTTTATGTGCTAGTGATATTTCTCCTAAAGAAATTTCTCTTCCTCCACCAAGAAGTCCTACCTTAGTTATAGTATGATGTGGTGTTCTAAATGGTCTTTTATTAATAAAACCATCATTAAGTTTACCATTAATACTATAAATTTTATTAACCTCTAGAGCTTCATCAAAGTCCATTTTAGGTAGTAATTCTATCAATGATTTTGCAAGAAGTGTTTTTCCACACCCTGGTGGTCCTTGCAATATTATATTATGTCCCCCTGCTGCACAAATCATAAGAGCTCTCTTTGCACCATCTTGACCTCTTATACTATCAAACTCTAAAATTTCTGCATCTACAGCTTCAAACTCACACTCCTTTTCAGGTAATAAATGTCTATAATTTAAAAACTCTATAACTTCTTTTAAATTATTAATTCCGTATATTTCTACACCCTTCACATTCCTACATTCTTCGACATTCTCACTAGGCAATATAACTTTGTTGATATTATTTCCCTTTGCTTCTATCACCGCTGATAAAGCTCCATTTACTTTTCTTAGCTCTCCATTTAAAGAAAGCTCACCAAGAAATAAAAACTCTTCATTTTCAATATTTTTAATTTGATTACTCTCAACAAGTATAGCAATCGCAATCGCTAAATCTAGAAAAGACCCTTTTTTAGGTATATTTGCTGGTGCTAAATTAACTGTAATTCTCCCTAAAGGAAAGTTATAACTAGAATTTTCTATCGCAGTTCTAACCCTCTCTTTTGATTCTTTTACCGATATATCAGCAAGCCCTACAATATTAAACCCTGGTAATCCCTTTGATATATTAACCTCAATTCTAATTAAAACTCCTTCAATCCCTCTATGTGCTGCACTAAGTAGTGTAACTGCCATATAATCACCTCTTCTTTAAAATTAATTCATATTAAATTAATAACCTATTTTAAAGTTTTTAAACATTTATTCTAAATTTATCAAACAAACTAAATTTTAGTCTTAAAAATCAAAAATTTGGTAATAATTAAAATAGGTGATAAAATGAAAACTCTTAATAAAAAAATAGGTTTCTATGGTGAAAGTCTTGCAAGTGATTATCTTATTTCAAAAAATCATAAAATTATAAAAAAGAATTTTTTCTCGAAGCATTGTGAAATTGATTTAATAAGTTTAGATAAAGAAATCCTTGTATTTACAGAAGTAAAATCTCGAATGTATTTTAAATTTGGCACACCTTTAGAATCTATAAATTTTAATAAAATTAAAAACATCAAAAAAACAGCACTCTATTATATCCATAAAAATAATGAATACAATCGATATATTAGATTTGATGTTATAGAAATATTTCTAAGTCCCACAAATTCAGATTACAAAATCAATCATTTAGAAGATGCTTTTAGATAAATAAAAACCCCTTATCATATGATAAGGAGTTTTTTATTTAAATCAAATTTTTTATAAAACTTTTTCTATGTATTTTAGTAAGGCCAAATTCTTTTAATCCCTCTAAGTGTTTTTTAGTTCCATACCCAACATTATTTGAAAAATCATAACCAGTATATACACTATCATATTCTTTCATTAAATTATCCCTATATACCTTAGCTATAATAGATGCACATGCTATTGAAGCACTCTTTCTATCGCCCTTTATAACAGCCTTATTTAAGCCATTATAATTCTTTATAAGGTATCCATCTGATAAAACCATTCCTACATTTATATTAAGCCCCTGACAGCTATCTATAAATATTTGATTATTACAATATGATAATCCCTGTGTATCTATTTCATCATTTGATTTTTCAGATATACAGTATGCAATAGCTCTCTTTTTAATTTCCTTAGCTAATCGCTCTCTTTTAGCTTCTGATAACAACTTAGAATCATTTATCTCAAGTATAATATCATCTATATTATCTAAATCTAAAATAACTGCAGCAGCCACTATTGGTCCTGCAAGCGGTCCTCTACCAACTTCATCCACTCCAGCAAGGTAATTCCCCTCTTTTGCTAATCTATCAAACTCATACATAGTTTTTACTCTTTTAATTTCGCTTTTATATTTTTCAGTATTTTTTTCAAGTCTAACTCCAAGTGTCGAAACATTTTTTCTATCATCTAATACTAATAAAGAAATTATCTTTTCTATATTAGTCATATTTTCAGTAGAAATTTCAATACTCTTAACACTATCATTTATAATCTTATAAGAGTAATTTTTTAAATTTTCAAATATTGAATTTATTAAACTTTCCATAAATATCTCCTAACATATCTTAATCAAAGTCTATCTTCTCTTATCTTTAGCTTCACGTCTATCTTTAATTCCCTTTGTACCTTTTGCTGCCGGCTTCTTAGATGTTACTTTTTTCTTTTTCTCACCAGCTGCATCTTTTGCTTTTTTAAGCTCTTGATACTCTTTGAAATTAGTTTTTTTAGCATCTTTTTTAGCTTTTTTAGCATCTTGAGTTTCTTGAAGTTCTCTTGAATCTCTAGCTATTCTAGCTTTTAACTTCTTCTTTTCTTTTTTAGCTTTTTTATATTCTTTTGTAACTTGCTCTTCAGTTTTTTCAACATCATCAAGTTGCTCTTCTTCAATTACATCACGAGGACCTTCTAAAGATATATTCCCTATAACTCCACCTCTAAATTCATCAAGGAATATAGCAGAAATTCTATTATAATTTATTCTACCACCAGACATAATACATCCTCTTTTTTTAGCAATCCTATCTAAATTATCTATAGGATTATCAGATATATAGTCTAAATCATATCTTTTTTTAAGTTCATTTGGAGCTACTAAAGTTAACTTCTCTATAAGTTTATAAACAAGTTCTTCAGTATCCATTATTTCGTCTTTTATAGCACCTGTAAAGGCTAAATTATAACCAATACTCTTATCTTCAAACTTAGGCCATAAAACACCTGGTGTATCTAAAAGATCAATATCAAGTTTAGTCTTAATCCACTGAGTATTTTTAGTAAGTCCTGGTCTATCTCCAGTTTTAGCTATATTATTTTTAGCCATTTTATTAATAAAAGTAGATTTACCTACATTTGGTATACCTACAACCATAGCTCTCGTAACCATTTTTACAAGACCTTTTCTCTTCAATCTATCGTGCTTTTCTTTTAATAATGCATCAAGTGCAGGTTTTATAGTTTGCATTCCCTTACCATTTAAAGCGTTTACTTCTAAAACAGTAGTTGTTGCATTATTTAATTCATTACTCCATGCTCTTGTTATATTAGAATTTGCTAGATCACTTTTATTAAGAAGTATTATTCTAGGTTTATCACCACAAATTTTATCTATTTCTGGATTCATAGAAGCTCTTGGGATTCTTGCATCTCTAATTTCTATAACTGCATCAACAAGTGCTAAATTTTCTTCTAATTTCCTTCTTGTTTTAGCCATATGCCCTGGAAACCATTGTATTGTTGTCATATGTGTATCTCCCTTCAAATCTTATATATATGTTAAGTACAAAATTATCCGTATAATAAAAAACGGGGCTATCACTAGCCCCTGTTTTCTATATCAATTAGATTAAATTATCTAATTCTTAATTCTTTAACTTTAGCAGCTTTTCCTACTCTATCTCTTAAGTAGAATAATCTAGCTCTTCTAACTTTACCTCTTCTAACAACTTCTAATCTGTCTAATGAAGGTGCGTTAACTGGGAAAGTTCTTTCAACACCCATACCACTGATTAATCTTCTAACTGTAAAAGTTTCTCTGATTCCTCCGTGTTGTCTTTTGATAACTGTTCCTTCGAACATTTGAACTCTTTCTTTTTCACCCTCAGTGATTTTAACGTAAACTTTAACTGTATCCCCTACATGGAATTCAGCTATATCTGTTCTGATTTGCTCTTGTTCTATTGATCTTATTAATTCGTTCATTGTGCATTCCCTCCTTGATTAATTATAATGTGACGCTCTTAAACATAGTTTGCCAGAGGAACGCCCGTACTAGCACAAAATTTATTGTATCATATGTTTACATACTAATCAACAAATTTCTCTTTATCTTTAAGCAACTTGATATCTTCCTTTGATAAAGAAAGCTTATCAAATAAATCTTTTCTTCTATGTCTTGTTATTAGAAGAGATTTTTTTCTTCTCCATTTTCTAATATTCTCATGATGACCTGATATTAGAATTTCAGGAACACTATCACCTTCAAATTCAAAAGGTCTTGTATAATGAGGATATTCTAAAGTTCCATCATAAAAAGACTCTTCCTGAAAGCTCTCTTCTTTACCTAAAACATCTGGAATAAGTCTACAAATACTATCAATTACTGGTATTGCTGCCATTTCTCCACCTGTTAAAATAAAATCTCCAAGTGAAATTTCCATATCAAAATATTTATAAACTCTCTCATCAATACCTTCATAATGTCCACAAACAAATATAAGTTCTTCTTCCTTTGCAAGCTCACCTGCAAGCTCTTGATTAAAGGTTCTACCTCTTGGTCCAAGGAATATAACCTTTCCCTTATTAGTTTTTTTTACATCTCTAATAGCATCAACAACAGGTTGTGGTGCCATTACCATACCTGCTCCTCCGCCATAAGGAGAATCATCAACTTTTTTATGTTTATTCTTTGTATAATCTCTAATATCTGTAGCTTTTATATCTAAAATATTATTTTCTACAGCTCTTCCCATTATACTATGTGAAAATATATCAAACATCCCTGGAAAAAGAGTTAAGATATTAACTTTCATGGTTCCATTCTCCTGAAGGTCTTATAATAACTGTTTTACTTTTAACATCTATTACATTTACAAATTCTTTTAAAACAGGAACTAAAATTTCTTTATTTCCTTTTACCCAGTAAACATCATTGCTTCCTGTTTTAATAACTTCTGCTATTTCACCATAAACAAAATCTTCTGTATCTTTAACAGTACATCCTATTAAATCAGTAACAAAGAAAGTATCTTCTGGAAGCTCTACAGCCTCGCTTCTTTTAACTTCAAGATAAGGTCTTTTAAACTTATATTTTTCTGCTTCATTCATAGAAGTTATACAATCTAATTTTAAAACAACCTTATCTTTTAAAAACTTAACATTTTCAATTTTAACTTTTTTACCATCTAAATAAACTTCTTTTAATTCTTTAAATCTTTTCATATCATCAGTAAGTGGCATAACTTTAACTTCACCCATTACTCCATGTGTGTTTATTATTTGTCCAACTCTTAAAAACTCTTCCATAACCAGTCACCTCTTTTTATATTTATATGGATAAAAAGAGTTAGGTCACCCTAACTCTTTTTTATATAATATCTAGTTCAACTTTTTTATTTTCTTTGTTAGAAGCTGCTTTTATAACAGTTCTTATTGCCTTAGCAACTTTGCCTTGTTTTCCTATGATTCTTCCAGTATCATTTTCAGATACTTTTAGCTTTAGTATAATTTTGTCTTCTCTCACTTCTTCTGTAATAATAACTTCAGATGGAGAGTCTACTAATGATTTAACGATTAGTTCAACTAATTCTACCATACATAGTCTGCTAAAGAACTTAGCAGCTCACCTCCATTGAAAACTATTTGCTGATTCCAGCTTTAGCGAAAAGTCTCTTAACAACATCTGTTGGTTGAGCACCGTTCCCTAACCACTTAACAGCCTTCTCTGCGTTTATTTTAACGTCAGCTTCTGGCTTAGCGATTGGATTGTAGTAACCGATCTCTTCGATGAATTTACCATCTCTAGGAGCTCTAGCGTCAGCTACAACTATTCTATAGAAAGGTGATTTGTGAGCACCCATTCTTTTTAATCTTATTTTTACTGCCATGTCATATTCACCTCCTTTACAAGATAATGCTTAATATATATTACTTCATAAATGGCATTTTACCAAACAAACCTTTCTTTCCAGCCCCTTTAGACATTGACTTGAATTGCTTCATTTGTTTTTTCATCATTGCATGACCTTTTATGAGTTTATTAACGTCTTGAATTGTTGTTCCTGAACCTTTTGCAATTCTTTTCTTTCTTGAATTTGAACCATTTAATAAGTTAGGATTTTTTCTTTCTTTGCTAGACATTGAGTAGATAATAGACTTAGTCTTATCCATCTCTTTCTCTCCATTAGATAAATCTAACCCCTCTAACTCTTTTGAGTTAACTCCTGGTATCATTTCCATAAGTTTTGTTATTGGTCCAAGTTTTTTCATTTGCTCCATTGCTTTAAGATAATCATCAAAATTAAAATCTTGATTTGTCATCTTTTTTGCAAGTTCTGCAGCTTCATCTTGATCTATTGACTCTTGAGCCTTTTCTATAAGAGATAGTACATCTCCCATACCAAGAATTCTTGATGCCATTCTATCTGGGTGGAATACTTCGATGTCACTCATCTTTTCCCCTGTCCCGATAAATTTAATTGGTTTCTCTGCTACCTTTCTTATTGAAAGAGCTGCTCCACCTCTTGTATCACCATCAAGCTTTGTTAGTATAACTCCAGTTATCTCTAAACTCTGGTTGAATGTTTGTGCTACATTTACTGCATCTTGTCCTGTCATTGAATCTACAACAAGTAATATTTCACTTGGATTTGTAACTTCCTTAACATCTTTAAGTTCTTGCATTAACTCTTCATCTATATGAAGTCTTCCTGCTGTATCTATTATAACAACAGTATTTCCATTTTCTCTAGCATGTTCAATTCCGGCTTTTGCTATATCTACAGCTTTAACCTTATCTCCCATTGAGAAAACTGGTATATCTATTTGTTTACCTACAACTTCTAATTGTTTGATAGCAGCTGGTCTATAAATATCACATGCTACTAAAAGAGGCTTTTTATTTTGCTTTCTTAAATGTAAAGCAAGTTTACCAGTCATTGTAGTTTTACCTGCACCCTGAAGTCCAACCATCATAAGTACTGTAATCCCATTTGATGAGTAATTAATCTTACTCTCTGACTGCCCCATAAGATCTGTAAGTTCTTCGTTTACTATTTTAATGACTTGTTGCCCTGGTGTCAAGCTTGTTAAAACATCTTCACCATTACATTTTTCACTAACTGCTTTAATAAACTCCTTAACAACTTTGAAGTTTACGTCTGCTTCTAATAAAGCAAGTTTAACTTCTCTCATAGCTTCTTTTATATCTTTTTCAGTTAGTCTACCTTTACCTTTTAACTTTTTAAATGCATCTTGTAATTTCGATGCTAAATTATCAAAAGCCATGTTCAATCCTCCTATGCGTTTATAATCTCATCTATATAACTATCAATTAATTTAATATTACCATGTTTTGATAGTTTATCAAGTAATTCTTCTTTCAGAATAACTCTTTGTCTGTATTTATCCAATAGTTTGAGTTTTCCCTCATAAACTGATAATTGTTTCGAACATCTTTTTATTAAATCAAAGGTTGCTTGCCTACTTGTTTGATTTAAATCCGCTATTTCAGCTAAAGATAAATCTTCATTAAAATAAAGATTCATTATGTTAAGCTGTTTCTCAGTTAGTAAGGAACTATAGTAGTCTAATAACATTGATATTTCAAATCTATCTTCCATATAACCACCTTACTTACAAATGATATATTATCAGAATTTTTTATTAGTGTCAAGTATTTTTACTTAACACCCTTAAAATATTTTTTCTCTATAAATCTGTTTTAAAGCCATTTGTAAATTATCAAATTAAAATCTCCTAAAACTTTTCTATTTTTTATAATAATGCATCTGCAAAACTTTTTGGATCAAATTCTTGAAGATCCTCTATTGCTTCTCCAACACCTATATATCTTACCGGAATATCTAAAGTTGTTTTTATTGATATTACAACTCCACCTTTTGCAGTTCCATCAAGCTTTGTAAGTATTATACCATCAATAGGACATGACTCCATAAATTGCTTTGCTTGTATTACTGCATTTTGTCCTGTAGTAGCATCTAAAACTAGTAAAGTTTCTTTTTCTATATCTCCAAGCTCTCTATCTATAATTCTATTAATCTTTGCAAGTTCATCCATTAAATTTTTCTTATTATGAAGTCTTCCAGCAGTATCACATATTAAAACATCTACATTTCTAGCCTTTGCAGCAGAAACTGCATCAAAAACTACAGCAGCTGGGTCTGATCCTTCTGTATGTTTAATTATATCAACACCAGAACGTTCGCTCCATACTACTAACTGATCTATTGCTGCTGCTCTAAATGTATCTGCTGCGGCTAGAAGAACCTTCTTATTTCCAGCTTTATACTTTGCTGCAAGTTTTCCTATTGAAGTTGTTTTACCAACTCCATTTACACCTATAACAAGTAAAACTTTTTTCTTACCATTATCTACAGTTTTTTCTGAACCTGATAAAAGCATTTCTTCAACAACCGCCTTAAGTGCAGGCTTTATTTCCTGTGGATCATTAATTTTTTCTTTTCTTATCTTCTTCTTTAAATTATCTATTATAGCAACTGTTGTCTCCATTCCTACATCAGAAGTTATTAAAGCCTCTTCAAGCTCCTCATATAAATCATCATCAATAGTAACTGCAAGTTTTAAAGTTTCATTTATTTTATCAGTAAGGTTATCTCTTGTTTTACTAAGACCTTCTTTTAGTTTATTAAATATTCCACCAAACATATTCATTTCTCCTTTTGTTAATTCTTTTTATTTAAATCTACAGAAACAACTTTAGAAATACCTTTTTCCTCCATTGTTACTCCATACATTACATCAGCAACTTCCATAGTTCCTTTTCTATGTGTTATTACAATAAATTGTATACTATCAGAAAATTCACTTAAAAACTCTGCATATCTATTTACATTAGCATCATCAAGTGCTGCTTCAATCTCATCTAATATACAGAATGGTGTTGGTTTCATTCTAAGTATAGCAAATAATAACGCTATAGCAGATAATACCTTCTCTCCACCTGACATTAAATTAATATTTTGAATTTTTTTCCCTGGTGGTTGAACTCTTATTTCTATATCTCCACCAAGTTCATCTGACTCATCTAATATAAGTTTAGCAGAGCCACCTTTAAATAATTCCTTGAAAGTAGCATCAAAATTAATATTTAAAATATTAAAGTTTTTTCTAAATATAACTTTCATCTTAGATGTCATATCTTCTATAATACCAATAAGTTCTTCTTTTGCCTTATCTAAATCTGATTTTTCACTAACTAAAAACTCATATTTTTCAGATAACTCTTTAAATTCTTCAATCGCATTTGTATTAACTGTACCAAGTGAGCTTATTCTTGATTTTAATGAATAAATAGATAATTTATATTTTTCTATATCATCTATTGGTATAAACTTCTCTATTTCATCATCTATATCAACCTTATAATCTTCTTCAAGCTTTAACTTTGAATTATTCTCATCAGCTTCACTTCTAGTATACACTATTTTATTTTTGTGTATTTCCTCTTCATTTTTTGCAATACTCAGAGTTAAAAGTTCAACATCACTTTCAATTTTATTAAGCTTTTCTTTCATTTTCGCTCTATAAATTTCAAAATCCTTAGCTTTATTGTCAAAACTTAAAAGTTTTTCTCCCTCATAATTTATAAATGAACTGCTTTCTATTATCTTATTATTACTAGTTTCTTTTTTATTTATGCTAGCATTTTTTTCACAAATAATTTCTCCAATTTGCTTATTAATTTCAGTTACATCATTATCATTTCTTATAATAACTTTATTCTTAGAATCAATAAATTCATTAAATTCAACTAGCTTTATTTTAATATTCATAATATCATTATCAAGCTTTTCTTTATTTTTAATCAAATCATAAACTTCATCACTTAAATCTTTAAGTAATACTTCACTAACGTTGTCTATTCTCTGAATTTTATTATATTTAATTTCTAAACTATTTAGTTCAATTACTAATAATTCTACCTTTGACTCTATATTACTGTTTTCTAAAATTAAATTTTTACTGCTTATTCTTATATTGAATAAATCACTTGAAACTTTTTTAACCTCATTGCTAAGATTTAAAACTTCTATTTCATTATTTTTTATTACTTTATTTAGCTCAATTAATTTTCCTTCTTCATGCTTCATCTCTTTGAACATATTGTTTTTACTAGTAACAATCTCACCTAATATAGTTTTATTTACTTCAATTTTTAAAATTAAATTTTCAATTTCTTTTTTCCTTGAAATTATCCCCATATTTTTCTGATATGTACTACCACCAGTTAATGCACCACCAGCATTTATCACTTCACCATCTAAAGTTACAACTCTATATCTATATGATGTAGCCTTTGAAAAGCTTAGTGCACAATCAATATCTTTACATATAATAGTTCTACCAAGTGCATAATTAACTATATTTTCATACTTTGAGTCAAATTTAACAAGTTCTGATGCAATCCCTAAATAACCATTTATCATTTTATAAGAACTTTCAATAATAATTTTTTTACCTTTAATTATTGATAATGGTAAAAATGTAGCTCTTCCTAGTTTATTACTTTTAAGATACTCTATCATCTTTTTTGCAACAAATTCATCTTTTGTCACTATATTCGAGATTGCTCCACCAAGCGATGTTTCTATAGCAACCTCAAAGCCTGATTTAGCCTTAATAATCTCTCCAAGAATAACAGAATCATCTATATCCAAACTAATTTTATTGCTATTTATATGGCTCATAAGCTTTTTAACAGATATATTATATCCTTCATACGAACTTTCAAGATTTTTAAGCATATCTCTACTTGTTTCAAGTTTACTTATTTCTAAATTCTTTTTAGTATACTCTGTGTTTTTCTCATCTAAAGAATTTCTACTTATTTCTATAATCTTGCTTTTAGTATTTCTATCTAAAATATTTTTTTCACAAATAGCTTTTATTTCATTTAAATCTTTTTCAAAATTAATTTTAGTTAAATTAGTTATTTTAATAGCAGATTCATTTCTATCTAAATTTATTTTCATAGACTTTAAATTTTCAGTAAATCCTTCTATCTTACTTTCAAATACACCTTTTTTACTTAAATATTCTGATTGAATCTTTAAACTTTCAATATCTTTTTGCTTAATTGCATTTATTTCTAAGTTTTTATCTTCAATTTCTTTTGCTATTTTACTTTTTTTATCAATATACGAAGTTAATATTTCTTTATTTTCTATAACTTCTTTAGATTTAATATCTATATTGCTTCTTAATTCTTTAATTTCCTCAGTTATATTAGATATTTTATTATTATTAAACTCAAGCTCTATATTGGCTTTCAAAATAATATCTTCATAACTTTTAATTCTTTCTTTCAAAAGTAAAATTTCTGATTTTGCAAGTGCTATACTCTCTTTTTTCTCTAAATAAGTTTTATTCTTATTAGCATTCTCAAACTCTAATCTTTCAAGATCAGCCCTAAGATTTTTTAAGTTTTCTCTAGCATTTTTATTTTTTTCTTTTTCGATATCATTATTTTTTTCAAGATTTAATATAAAACTTTCTTTTTCTTTAAGTTTTATATTAATATTTACTATATTGCTTATAAGGAGATTTACATCCTTTTCCTTAAGTAAAGTTGCAAGTTCTATATACTTCTCTGCTTTTTTCTTTTCCTCTTTAAGAGGAATTAACCTTTCCTCATACGTATAAGCAATATCGTTAATTCTAGTTAGGTTATCAGCTGTATTTTTAAGTTTTCTTTCAGCTTCACCTTTTCTTGTTTTATACTTAACTATACCAGCAGCCTCTTCTAAAAGAGCTCTTCTATCTTCTGATTTTCCACTTAATATAGCATCTATTTTACCTTGTCCTATAAGTGAATATCCTTCTTTACCTATACCTGTATCCATAAAAAGATTAACTATATCTTTAAGCCTACAAGTAGAATTATTTATAAGATATTCACTCTCACCAGACCTATATATTCTTCTAGTTACTTTTACTTCATTAAAATTAATCGGCAGACTTTCATCAGAATTATCTAAAGTAAGTGATACACTAGCTATACCTATAGCTTTTCTGTATTCTGTACCTGTAAAAATGATATCTTCCATTTTTGACCCTCTAAGTGTTCTAGCATTTTGCTCTCCTAGAACCCATCTTACAGCATCCGAAACATTACTTTTACCACTTCCATTAGGCCCTACAACAGCTGTAATTCCTTTATCAAACTTAAGCTCAGTCTTATCTGCAAAAGACTTAAAGCCTCTTACCTCAAGAGATTTTAAAAACATAAAAACTAGTCAATCTAAAACCCATTAAAGATTGACTCCTCCTCCCAAACTTATTTTATACAAGTGATGCTCCAAGCATAAGTATCATTATAAATGCAATTATACTTGCCATCCCTCTTGCCATCTTTTTTCTAGTAGCTTCTCTCATAAAATACACCCCTTAAAACTCTATAAACATATCTTAACATAAGTAGATATCTATTTCTATTTAATATTAAAAATTAAGCCCTAGATAAACATCTAGGGCTTAATTTTCTATATTATTTCTACTTCAAATAAAATTCCATCTAAATATAAATTTAAATAATTACTTTTAAAATCATTTATAACTTTTACAGAAATATTATTTATTTTAGTTTTTGAAATCATATCTTTAAAGTATCTTTTTTTATCAGAATATAATTTTGAAACACTTCTATTGCTTATTTCTATTCTAATATTTTTTACTTCCTTTTGTTTTGTTACAATTTCAAATATTTTATCATTTAAAATACTTGATTCAACAAGTTCTCTAAATGCTGGATGGAATGGTCCTGCTATAACATCTTCTCCAGCTGTAATATTATCAGTTGCTTGAAGACCAACTCTTATAACATTAACATTTGCATCTATAAATAACTTATAACATTCTTTAGCTATATCAACACATTCATCTAAAGTGTATGGTGTATATAGACCATTATTATACATATACTCCATAGCAGTATCCTTTATAGTTAGTGTTGGGTATATTCTACAAATCTCGGGCTTCATAGCTATAGATTTTTTTGTAGTTTCAATATCTCTTTCTCTAGTATCACTAGGCAGACCAAGCATTATCTGATGACCTAAAGTAAAACCATAATCTTTAATAAGTTTTGATGCTACTTCAACTTGCCCTGCTGTATGACCTCTTGTAGATTTTATTAAAACTTCTTCATCTAAAGATTGAACTCCAAGTTCTATTATATCTACATTAAAGCTCTTTAAATGATCTAAGATATCTTTATCTATATAATCAGGTCTTGTAGACAGTCTAATATAGTCTATAGTCCCTTTTTCTTTATATTCTTTTGCAACAGATAGTAATCTTCTCTGTTTTGTTATATCAACAGCTGTAAATGTACCACCAAAGAAAGATATTTCAAGAGTTGTATCCTTCTCCATTTGTATTGTTTCTAAATACTCTTCAACCGTATCACGAACAAATTTTGCATTTACGCCATTTTCAAATTTAAATTTTGGTCCTTTAACTGCTTCCTCTGTTTCCTCACCTGTTATTCTTGCTTGATTACAAAATGCACAATCATGAGGACAACCTTCATGTGGAACAAATATCGGAATTATATAATGTCTTTTTCCCAATTTTTTTTATCCACCTCTTCTAATGCTTGTTTTGCAGAACTCTGCTCAGCTTCTTTTTTACTAAAACCTTCTCCGATTCCCATAACAGTTCCATTTATCTTAACATGTGTAAAGAAACATCTTCTGTGTGGTGGTCCTTCATGTCTTATAAGTTCATAATTTATATCAACTTCTCCGTTCTTTTGAAGAACTTCTTGAAGTCTAGTTTTAAAATCTAAAATTATCTCTTCATTTATTGCTTTACTTATAACATCACTAAAATGTTTTAAGATAAATTCTTTAGCAACTTCAATTCCTTTATCAAGATAAATCGATGCAATAAGTGCCTCAACACAATCTGCCTGTATAGAAATTCTTTCTCTACCACCAGTTAGCTCTTCACCTTTACTCATTCTTATTATCTTTCCAAGTTTCATATCTTTTGCTATTTCATAAAGAGAATTTTCACAAACTATTAAAGCTCTTATCTTTGTAAGTTCTCCCTCTGATTTATCTTTATAATTATTATATAAATGTTCTGTAACCGTTAATTGTAATACTGAATCTCCAAGAAACTCTAGTCTTTCATTATACTTTACATCTTTATATTGATTAGCAAACGAACTATGTGTAAGTGCTGTTATTAATAAGCCTTTATTTATAAACTCTACTCCAACCTTTTGTTCTAAATCTTTTATTGTTAAATCTTTCATTTGAACCTCACTCCTCAAGGTTTATTCTTCAGTTTGCCCGTGACAAATTCAAGAATAAACCTAATTACTTTTAAAATAAACAAAATCCCGCAATTTAGCGGGATTTACTTAATTTTCATTATGCGCCTTAATATACTCAACTACATCCCCAACTGTTGTAAAATCAGCAGCATCTTCATCTGGTATTTCCATCTCAAGCTCTTCTTCAAGAGACATAATAAGCTCAACTACATCTAAAGAATCCGCTCCTAAATCATCAACAAAAGTTGACTCCATAGTTAAACTTGATATCTCTACAGATAACTTTTCCGCTATTATTTCTTTAACTTTATCAAATATCATAAACTCACCTCCTATATTAACCTATATAGATATTATTATATATATTCCAATTCGTCAATATTACAACCTTAATAATTTTAATAAAATTATATTAATTTTCTATCTCTGATTTTATTTTCTCTATTAAATTATTGTTATAAAACTTTCTTGCTTGACCTATTGCATTTTTAAATGCCTTAGCATCTGAGCTTCCATGCGCTTTAATACAAATACCATTAACACCTAAAAATGGTGCTCCACCATATTCTTTATAATCCATCTTCTTTTTAAGTTTTTTGAATGTTCCTGAAAGGAATACTGCTCCAACCTTAGAAATAAATGAACTCATAATTTCTTCTTTTATCATAGTTAATATTGTTTTTGCTGTTCCTTCATACATTTTCAGTATTGTGTTACCAACAAACCCATCACAAACTAAAACTTCAATATCTCCTGTTGAAACATCTCTTGGCTCAACATTCCCTATAAAGTTAATATCGTCTTCTGCCTTTAATAGTTTATGTGCTTCTTTTGTAAGTTCATTACCTTTTTCTTCTTCTGCTCCAATGTTAACTAAACCAACTTTAGGATTTTCAGTACCTAAAACTGTTTTAAAATATATTTCTCCCATTTTAGCAAATTGAACTAAAAATTGTGCTTTTGAGTCAACATTTGCCCCAGCATCAATTATCATAAATGGACCATTTTTACCTGGCATAACCGGTGCAAGTGCTGGTCTTTTTATACCTTTAATTCTTCCAACAATTAAAGTAGACCCAGCTAGAAATGCGCCTGTGCTTCCTGCTGATAACACAGCATCACAGTCTCCACTTTTAACTAAGTTTAATGCTTTAACTAAACTTGAATCTTTTTTTTGCTTTAAAGCTCTTACTGGTTCTTCATTTGGTGATATAACTTCAGTAGCATTAACTACACTAATTCTACTCTTATCATATTCAAATTTAGATAATTCTTTTGAAATTTCATCTTCTTTACCTGAAATAACCATATGAATATCAGAAAATTCTTTTAATGCTTGTATACATCCTTGAATTTCTGCACTTGGCGAGTTATCAGAACCCATTGCATCAATTGCTATTCTCATTATTTCCACCCCTTTTTATTTTATATAAATATAAAAGAAAAGAAAGTCCAAAGACTTTCTTTATTATTCTGCAGTTACTGCAATTATTTCTTTACCGTTATAATTCCCACAACTCTTACATACTCTGTGTGGCACTTTCATTTCTCCACAGTTAGGGCATGCTACTATTGTAGGTGCACTTAACTTATAAGTTTGAGCTCTTCTAGAATCTCTTTTAGATTTTGACATCTTTCTTGTTGGATTTCCCATTGATTACACCTCCTTATTGATCGAACAAATTCTTAAGCATTTCAAATCTAATATCTATATTTGAATCATCACATTGGCACTTATGTAGGTTTAAATCAGCACCGCAATTTTGACATAAGCCTTTGCATTGTTCTTCACAAATTCTTTTTATAGGTAAGGTTGAAATTACATTACTTACTATCGCATCAGAGATATCAATGCTATCTCCTTCTACTAAAGCAATAGATTCATCTTCTTTTAAATTATTTGAAAACTTTTCATCAATATCAGTTATAACATCAAATGAAAAATTATTCAAGCATCTTGAACATTCTAATTCTAGCTTAGCTGTAATATTACCACCTAAAGTGATAATTTCATCTGCTATTATAGCTGTTCCTTTGAATGTAATTGCTTCTAATACTTTAATTTCTTCACCTTGAAGATTTATAGTATCTTCATTAACTATAAGATCTATAGGTTTTCTTATTTCCTTTTTTGTACTTAAATCTGTAAAGTTTAATTCCATAAGATTCGGTGACTAATCACCCTCACACTCCTAAATCATTATAGTAACGTGTAAATAACACAAGTATTATTATATAAACTTACCCTTTAAAAGTCAAGTCATTTTAGAACTTTTTATTTAACAAGTTCTAAAGTATCAATAGCTATCATAAGTTCTTCATTTGTTGGAACTACTAATATTTTAACTCTTGAACTTCCTTTACCAATATCTGCAAGTTTACCTCTTACTTTATTTTTTTCATGATCAAGTTCAATCCCTAAGAACTCTAACCCATCTGTAATTACATCTCTCTCATCACATGAATTTTCTCCAACCCCTGCTGTGAATACTAAGACATCAATTCCAGCCATTGCAACAGCACAGCTTCCTATAAACTGTTTAACTTTATAACGGAATATCTCAAGTGCAAGAATAGCTCTTGCATTACCTTCTGCCGCAGCAGTTTCTATATCTCTAAAGTCACTACTTACTCCAGAAATTCCAAATACTCCAGATTCTTTATTCATTATTCTTGTTACCTCTTGTGCTGTATACCCAAGTTCTTCTATTAAATAAGTAACAACTGCTGGGTCTATACTTCCACATCTAGTTCCCATCACAAGCCCATCAAGTGGTGTGAATCCCATAGTTGTTTCTATACATATACCATTTTTAATAGCTGATATACTTGATCCATTTCCTAAATGACATGTTACAATTTTTAAATCTTTCATATCTTTACCTATAAATTCTGCTGCTTTAGCTGAAACATATTTGTGAGATGTTCCATGGAAACCATACTTTCTAATATTATGCTTCTCATATAATTCATATGGAAGTGCATATACAAAAGCTTTCTTAGGCATTGTTTGGTGGAATGCAGTATCAAATACTACAACCATTGGAATATTTGGCATTAAATCTTTACAAGCTTCTATCCCAATTATATTAGGTGGATTATGAAGTGGTGCAAGTTTTGCAAACTCTTCTAAGTCTTTCATAACTTCATCATTTACTAAAACAGAACTAGCATATTTTTCTCCACCATGTACAACTCTATGACCAACCGCATTAATTTCATCTAATGACTTTATTACGCCTGTTTCTTTTCTCACTAATGCATCAAGTGCAACTTGTATTGCATCTTCATGATTTTTCATTTCTTTTTCAACTATATATTTTTCCCTTCCATCAACTTTTTGAGTAAGAATAGATCCCTTAATTCCTATTCTCTCAACTACACCTGAGGCTAAAACTTCTTTCTTTGCCATTTCGATTAATTGATATTTTAATGATGAGCTCCCACAGTTTACTACTAATATATTCATATTATTCCTCCTTAAACTTTTGTTTCTTTAAATTTTACCCTTATTTAATCATTAGATTGTGCTTGAACAGCTGTCAATGCTACAACATTAACTATATCATCAGAACTACAGCCCCTTGATAAATCATTTATAGGTTTTGCAAATCCTTGACAAACTGGTCCTATTGCATCTGCATTTGCAAATCTTTGAACTAATTTATATCCTATATTTCCTGCTTGTAGATCTGGGAAAACTAAAACATTAGCTTTTCCTGCCACCTTACTATTAGGAGCTTTTTGACTAGCAACACTTGGAACTATTGCAGCGTCTAATTGTAATTCTCCATCTATATCAAGGTCAGGTCTTAGATTTTTCGCTATTTCTGTTGCTTCTCTAACCTTTGAAACTAACTGATGGTCAGCACTTCCCATTGTTGAGAATGATAACATTGCTACTTTTGGTGCAATCTTGCATAATTTCTTAGCTGTATCAGCTGTAGCTATTGCTATTGCCGCTAAATCACTAGCTGAAGGATTTGGATTTACTGCGCAATCTGCAAATAATAGCAGTCCCTCTTCCCCATATTTTGAATTTGGCACCATCATAATAAAGAAACTTGAAACTACTGATACACCAGGAGCTGTCTTTATTATTTGAAGACCTGGTCTTAAAAGATCTCCTGTTGTGTGTATAGCACCTGATACCATTCCATCTGCATCATCAAGCTTTACCATCATTGTTGCAAAATATAATGGGTCTCTAACAATCATGTTTGATTTTTCTATAGTCATACCTTTATTTTTTCTTAAATTATAAAAAGCCTCTACATAAGACTCAAGCTTATCTGATTTATTAGGATCTTCTATTTTAATTCCATCTAAATTAACATTTAATTTTTTTGCTTTATTCTCTATACTGTCTTTATCTCCAACTAATATTACCTTAGCTAGTTTTTGTTCTGTTATTTTCTGAGCAGCTACTAAAGTTCTCTCTTCATCACCTTCTGGTAATACTATTCTCTTGTTATTAGTTTTTGCTGCTTCCCAAATTTGCTTCATAAGTTGCATTTTAATTTCTCCTTCCATAAATAGAAACGATTAGTAAATTTTCTAACCACAACATCTTTTGGATCCTGTACCCTTATAATATCATAAAAAAAACCACATTCATTAAAAAAAGTAAATTAAAAATAATCTGAAAATTTTGATTTTTTACTACTTTGACTTTATTACTTATTTATAGTAATCTAGTAAAAAAAAAATTAATTATTTATTAATATTAAAGGGTGATGAAAAATGAAAATAAGTGGCATAATAACTGAATATAATCCTTTTCATTTAGGACATAACTTCCATTTGAACAATTGTAAAATTGATACAAATCCAGATGGTGTAGTTTGTGTTATGAGTGGTAATTTTGTTCAAAGAGGTTTTCCCTCTATAACTGATAAATGGTCTAGGGCTGAAATGGCTATTAAATCTGGAGTTGACCTTGTTATAGAACTTCCAACATTATTTGCTGTATCTTCAGCTGAATTTTTTTCATTTGGAGCTATTTCTATACTCGATAGCCTAAACATTGTAGATAATATTTATTTCGGCTCTGAATTTGGAAATATAGATCTTATACTAACAATAGCTAAAATCCTTGCATTTGAACCAAATGAATTTAAATTATATCTCAAAGAAAATCTTTCACTTGGTATTACATTCCCTAGTGCTAGAGCTAACGCTCTTAATACCTATATAGAAAATCATCTTGACTTAACTATTGACCCCACCATCTTACAAGATTTTTTAAATAGTTCTAATAATATTCTTGGTATAGAATATTGTAAAATCCTTTTAAGATTAAACAGTAGTATAAAGCCAGTTACACTCAAACGAGAAGGCTCAAATTATAATGATGTAACTACTGAAGAGAATAAATTTGCTTCTGCTACTGCTATTCGCGAGTTTATACAAAATGATAAATCACTTAATTCTACTAAAGCATTATTGCCAAATGAAACTTATAATATACTTAATTCAAAAAAAGATTTTGCTGATTCCTCTTTAATGTTTAGTTATATTAAATATATTTTATTACTAAAACCAGATATAGCAAATAATATTAAAGATACAAACGAAGGTCTTGGTAATAAAATTCTCAAAGAAATTCAAACTTCTATTTCTCTTGAGGACCTTATCAGCAAATGCAAAAGCAAACGTTACACACATACTCGAATTTCTAGAGTACTTTGTTTAATTTTTCTTGGAATAGATAAAGAACTTCAATGTTTACTTTATGAAAGACCAAAATATATAAGAATATTAGGTCTTAATCAAACTGGAGCTAAAATCCTAAAAGAAATTAAGAAAAATTCTGATATAGAAATAATAACTAAAGTTCCAAAGAAAATTACTGATGAACTATTAAAACTTGATATAAAGGCAACAAATCTTTACTCTCTATTAAATACAGATTTAAAACTTAATAGTGATTACTTGAAAAGTCCCTTTATTTTGAAAAATTAATCAAAATAAATATCAAAAGAAATTATAATATGTAAACTTAATTAATATAAATACTATATAAGCTAGGAGGGGTATAGCATGTATAGTATTTTTTTATTAATAACTTTAACACTTATATTAATTATATTCTTAACTTTAATTTTTCAAAATAAGTTTAATTACATATTTTCTCTTATTTTAAGTTTATTTATTATTTATCTTATAATAAATCCTGTAATATCTATAAATTCTGCTATTGATGGATTAACTATTTTTATGAAATCTATATTTCCGACACTTTTGCCATTTTTATTTTGTTGTAACATGCTTATTTATACAAATGCCATAAATTTATATAATAAACTCTTTGGATTTTTATTTTCAAAACTATTTTATTTATCACAAAACTCTTCGTTTGCAGTGATTTCAAGCTACCTTTGTGGTTATCCTATTGGCGCTAAATATTCTACTACACTATTTGAAAATAAAAAAATAACAAAATCTGAATTTTCAAGGTTAATCTCAATTGCTTCTAATGCTAGTCCTTTATTTTTAACATCAGTAGTTGCTACTTCAATGCTTAATAATCATAAGCTTGGCTATTTACTTCTTATAAGTTCTTATTTTTCTTCTTTGATTATCGCTTTATTTCTAATAAAAAAAGAAGATAGCTCACGTATTATTTCTAATAGTTCACTACCTTCTAACATATATTCTTTTGGAGAGTCTATCAAACAATCTATTGAAGATTCTATGCTAACTCTAATTAATCTTTGTGGCTATATAGTAATATTTTCTATACTTATTGGTATATTACAAGACTCAATAATATTTAATAATACTCTAAATATATTATCTAATCTTTTTGGTATCCCTAGTGATATACTAACTAGCTTTTCTCTAGGTCTACTAGAGCTTACAAACGGTTGTAAACTAATTAGCACCCTAGATATAGCTCTAAGTACAAAACTTTGTATAATATCATTTTTAGCCTCATTTGGTGGGTTATCAATAATAACCCAAACATTCAGTTTTTTCTCAAAACATAAAATATCATTTAAAAAATACTTCTTCCTTAAATTTCTTCAAGGATTAATCTCTGCTACTTTAATGTTTTTCTTATGTAAAGTCTTTTTTAAACTATAGGAGCTTCTAGCTCTTTTGCATTTTCTCTAAGCATATTTTTTGTTTTTTCCATATCCTCAGTTATATTTTCTGCAAATCCTTCTATATTAGACCTCATATTCTCTAAAAGACCTGCTGTCATAACATCAATTTGCTTTTCAAGACTCAGTAAAAGGTCATTTGCATATTCTCTTGCATATACCCTTATTTGTCTTGACTCTTCTGACGCTTGTGATTTGATAACTTCAGCCCTTTGATGTGCATCTCTTACTATGTCATGATTTGTAATCTGACTTTCTATAATGTCAATACTTTCTCTTCTAGCACTACTAAGTCTAACCTCAGCTTCTTTTAACATATCATTTTTCTTACTTACAATATTTTGTGCAAGTCTAACTTCCTGCGGATACATATTTATAACATCATGAAGCTTTTCTAAAACTTCTTTCTTATCAACCATAACTTTACCTGACATCGGAACCTTAGTACCTCTTTCTATCATCTCATAAACTAACTCAACTAACTCTAAAGTCTCAAAACCTTCTGTATTATTTTTCATTTTGCTCCCCCTACACCATAGAAATTTTCTCTAATATTTTTTTCTCTGTAACATCATTAACCATAAAGCTTATATCTCCACCAAATCTTGCAATTTGTTTAACAGCAGATGAACTTATAGATGAGTATTTCGGTATCGAAACTAAATACATAGTTTCACACTCACTATCTAAAACCTTATTTAAATTATCCATTTGCATTTCATAATTAAAATCAGTAGAATTTCTAAGCCCTTTTAAAACAACTAAATTTTCTTCACCTCTTACAAGGTCAACTAATAATCCTGAAAAACTAATAATCTCTACATTATCAAATTCTTTTGTAGCTTCTTTTAAAAGTTCAACTCTTTCATCTATAGTAAATAAACCCTTTTTATCAATATTCACAAGAACTGAAACAGTCAACTTATCAAAATTTTTAGCACCTCTTCTTATAATATCAAGATGCCCTTTTGTAACTGGATCAAAGCTTCCTGGATAAATAGCTTTCCTCATAAAATCCCCCTACTTCTCTAGTCTATATAAATTAACTATTGTTTTTCCATATTTTTTACTTCTAAATAATTTTATGTTTTTTGACCCTTCGTATATATCTTCAGTAATATCAATCTTACTAACTATAATTCCATCCTCATGAAGCATATTATTTTCATCAATAATTCTCATAGCCTCTGGTATTAAGTTTAATAAGTAAGGTGGGTCTATAAAGATTAGGTCAAAAACTTTTCCTTTTGCATTTAATGATTTTAAAGCCATATATGCATCCATATTTAATGATGTACATGTATCTTCAAACTTTAAATCTTCTATATTCTTCTTTAAAAGAGGATAAGTTACTGGACTTTTATCTACTAAATAACATTCTTTAGCACCTCTACTAGCTGCTTCAAGTCCTAGACTTCCTGTCCCTGCAAATACATCTACAACAACTGCATCTGGAACATATGACTGTATTATATTAAAAATAGATTCTTTTACTCTATCTAGCGTTGGTCTTGTTTCTAAAGTCGCTGGTGAAAGTATTTTTTTTCCTCTTGCTTTTCCTGAAATTATTCTCATTAAATTTCCTCCTAAGTATTATCTTAAATTATATTTTACCATACACACTATCCTCATACAATTCTAACTTAGTTAAAACATATGTAAGTTCTACTTCTTTCTAAGTTTTTAGACACCTCTCTACATATTTTTTTACTTTTTTCGCTATTATCTGATACTATTATTTTCGCTTCATTGTTCGCACACTTTAGCATTTTTGTATCTTCTGCCATATTTGCTAAAATAAATTCTTCTTCACCATGCTGCCTTGTACCAAAAAGTTCCCCTGCCCCTCTAAGTTTTAGGTCCTCTTCAGATATATAAAAACCATCACTGCTCTCTACCATAATCTCCATTCTTCTTTTAGTTGTCTCACTTTTAGTATTTGCAACTAATATACAATAAGACTTATCTTCCCCTCTACCAACCCTACCTCTTAATTGATGTAGCTGTGCAAGTCCAAACCTCTCAGCATTTTCAATAATCATAACAGTTGCATTTGGTACATTCACCCCAACCTCTATAACTGTAGTTGAAACTATAAGTTTAGTTTTATTTTCCTTAAACCTATTTATTATCTCTTCCTTCTCTTTCCCCTTCATTTTTCCATGAAGTATCTCTATATCAACATCCCTAAAAATATCAGATTTTAATTCATCATAAACTTGCTCAACTGAATTAAGCTCTAACTTTTCATTCTCTTCTATGAGTGGTGAAACTATATAAACCTGTCTTCCTTTTGCAATTTCCTCATAAGCAAACTTATATGCTTTATTTCTTTCTTTAACCTCAATAAGTCTTGTATCTATTTCTTTTCTCCCTGGTGGCATTTCATCAATTGAAGAAATATCTAAATCACTATATAAATATAAAGATAAAGTTCTTGGAATAGGTGTTGCTGTCATCACTAAAGTATCAGCTACTTTATTTTTATTAACAAGCCTACTTCTTTGCTCTACTCCAAATCTATGTTGCTCATCTGTTACTACAAACCCCATATTAGTAAACTCAACATCCTCTTGTATAAGTGCGTGTGTTCCCACAACTAAAACTGGAACTCCACTTTTTATTTTTTCTTTTATTCTCTTCTTCTCTTTCAAACTTGTACTTCCTGTTAAAAGTTCCATATCAACATCAAACTCTGAAAGAAACTTCTCTGCTTCTTTCAAATGTTGTATAGCAAGTATTTCTGTTGGAGCCATAAGTGCACATTGATATCCATTTTTATAAGCATTAAACAAAGTAATTAATGCAACAAGTGTTTTCCCACTACCTACATCACCTTGTACAAGTCTATTCATTGGAGTATTACTTTTTTGATCTATTAAAATTTCCCTAACAGTTCTTGTCTGTGCTCCTGTTAATGGAAATGGTAATTTACTTTTAAGCTCCGTAAGTTCTTTTACAATTTTAAATTCTATTCCATTAGACCTTTCTTTAATTTCTTTACGCATCATGACAATCTTCATAGAATATGTAAATAATTCCTGATATTTAAGTCTTGTAATAGCCTCTTTAAGTGTATTTCTATCTATAGGAAAATGTATATTTCTTATAGCTTTATCAAGAGAACAAAGATTATATTTTTTAATCATCTCACTTGGTAAATTATCACTAATCTCAATTTCAGATAATATATTATTTATATACTTAACAAGTACCTTACTATTTAAATCACCTTTGAGAGGATATATAGGCATTATCTCACTCTTTTTGGCTTCAATACAGGCTACTATAGGATTTAAGATTTCCATCCTCTCACCCTTCTTTTTAAAGTTTCCCATGAGGTTATATTCTTTTCCAACAAAAAAAGTTTTAGCTACATATGGCTGATTAAACCATTTAGCTACTAAAGCTAAATTACCATACCTAAATCTTATAGTTGTAAGTGTCTTACCTGTCTTTGTTCTAATACTTCCTTCTACTGCTACAACAATACATGGCAATACCGCTTTTTCTTTTTCAAAATCAGTATTCAAATCTAATTCACTATGTAAAAAATCATAATCTCTTGGAAAATATAAAAGTAAATCTAAAATAGTAAATATACCACATCTATTTAATTTTTCTTTAACTACTGGCCCTATCCCCTTAACTATTGAAATCTCACTATAAATATCCATATATCCTCCTTGTATATAAATTATTCTTTCTTGTTATATAAAAAAAGAAGCGGACAAAGCCGCTTCTCATCTATTCAACTGACATTATAAAGTAATATAAAGGTTGGTTACCTTTATAGCATTGTATGTCAAAATCTTCATATTTTTCTTCTAAACTGCTTACTAATTCTTCAACTTTTTCTTCTTCACTATCTTCTCCATAGAATATAGTGATAAGTTCTGAATCTTCATCAATCATTTTTTCAATTAAAGTAGCAGCAACATCATAAACTGAATCACCAACTTCCTTAATCTTACCTTCTATAAGACCAAGAATATTACCTTCTTTAATATCAATTCCATCCATTTCAGTATCTCTAACTGCATAAGTTACAGATGCTGATTTAACATTCCCCATAGTTTCTTTAAGTTCTGCTTCATTAGCTTCAACATCAGCTTCTGGGTTAAACATTGTTATCCCTGTAATTCCTTGTGGAACTGTTGTTGTAGGTATAACTCTGATATCCTTATCTGAAACTTCTGCTGCTTGATTAGCAGCCATTATTATATTCTTATTATTAGGAAGTATAAATATATGTTCTGCATTTATTTTATCAACAGCATCAAGTATATCCTGTGTACTTGGATTCATAGTTTGACCACCTTCTATAACATAGTCAACACCTAAATCTTTAAATATATCAGTCATTCCTGATCCCATTGCAACTGCAACAAACCCATATTTTTTTGCTTCTGCTTCTTCTTCAACATGTGAAATAGCAGCACTTTCTTCTGTCATTGCAAGAATTTCTCTGTGTTCTTCCTTCATATTATCTATTTTAATATTTGAAAGTTCACCAATTTGAACTGCTAAAGCTAAAACTCTACCTGGATCATTAGTATGGATATGTGTTTTTATAACATCTTCATATCCTACAACTATCATAGAATCACCAAGGTTCTCTATACTAGCTTTAAAGCCATCAGCTTTCGCTGCATCACCTTTTATTATGAACTCAGTACAATAAGCAAATTTAATATCTTCTTCATTTATAGTTTCTTGTGCAGATCTTGCAGCTATTCCTGAAGAAGCTCTACCCTCTGTTATTTCTTCTATTTTAAGTCCATTTTGTAATGACTCAAGCATACCTTCTAATATAATTAAAAGTCCCATTCCGCCTGAATCAACTACGCCTGCTTTCTTTAAAGCTGGTAGCATATCTGGTGTTTTATCAAGCATAACTTTACAAGCCTTATTCACTTCTACAAGTAAACTTTCTATATCAGTAGCTACTGATTGACTTGCTGTTTCTCCTGCTGCTCTAATTATAGTTAAAATAGTTCCCTCAGTAGGTCTCATAACAGCTTTATAAGCTGATTTTGCTCCCTCTTCTAAAGCTTTAACAAAATCTTCTGCCTTAGCTTCTTTAGCACCTTCAAAACCTTTAGACATTCCTCTTAAGATTTGTGAAAGTATAACACCTGAGTTCCCTCTTGCTCCCATTAATGCACCTTTAGCAAGTTTTTTTGAAACTTCTTCAATAGTTCCATTTTTAATAGCTGCAATTTCTTTAGCAGCTGCTTTAAATGTCATTGACATATTAGTTCCTGTATCTCCATCTGGTACTGGAAATACGTTCAGTGAGTTAACATATTCACTTTGAGATTCTAATCTATTAGATGCATTTTGCACCATAGCATAAAACTGTTCCCCACTTATTTTATTATATTTCATTATATTTTACCTCCTAGACTCTTACCGCTTGAACATTAACTGTTATAGCCGATACTTGTAAGCCCGTATAATTTTCAACATTATATTTTACCTTTTGTATAATATTGTTTGCTATTACTGATATTTTTGTGCCATATTCAACCATTATAAAAAGTTCTATAGCTAGTTTATCATCGTTATGTGTTATCTTAACCCCTTTTGAAAGGTTTTCTATTTTCATAAGTTCCCAAAGTCCCTCTGTGGCACTTCTTGAAACCATCCCAACAACTCCATAACATTCCATTGTTGATAATCCTATTATTTTTGATAACACTTCATTTGCATAGGTTATTTGTCCTTGCTCATTTGAATATCCAATCATGATGACTCCTCCTCAACTATTCCATATATTATATTTTATAATAAATGATAATATTATTCAAGATTTATTATTTATTATTAAGTTTACCTATATTATAGTAAATTACAAGTTTTTTTTATTAATTTTATATTTTACTTGCAAAAACATTATCCTTTATGCTAGAATAGTATTTGTCCTATTGAAGATTTATCTTCATATGAAGGAGGTGTTTTACATGGCAAGAAAGTGCGACATATGTGATAAAGGTGTAATAGCTGGTAACCAGTTCAGTCACTCACATAGACACTCAAGAAGAACTTGGGCTCCTAACGTTAAAAAAATAAAAGCAATCGTTAAAGGAACACCTAAGACAATAACAGTTTGTACTAGATGTATGAGATCTGGTAAGGTTCAAAGAGCTGTATAGTTTTTTGATAAAAATGCAATTGTGAAAGCAATTGCATTTTTCTGTTTAAATAGATTTATTAAATCAAAAAAGGCAGTTAAGTTTAAAACTTAACTGCCTTTTTATTAGCTATGTATTTAGCTTATTTTTGTTTTTTGATCATTTTTATAATTTTACCAATAAATTTCGGAAGTTTTATTACTGTTATTTTCACTATCATCACCCTTTTATAATTAAACTTATTATATATTATGCAACAGATAGTGAAAATGTTCCTATTCTTTAGAATATATAACTAATAATTTTCCAAATTTAAATGAAACATCCATTTTCCCACCTATAAACTCATTAGAATTACATAAACTTTCAAATGGATCTAAATCATAATCTTCTAATTCATACTTAGCATTTTTAATATTTAGCCCTTTTACAGTTTCACCAAATGGATAAAATGATATTACTTCATTCTTTTCACCATCTAACAAAACTTTTTTATCAACTAAAAATATTTTACTATTTTTATCAATTATATATGCTCTTACATTATTTTTTAAGCATCTATCTAAAAGACCTAAATTACCAAGCATATGATCAACTCTTCCACCTGTCATTCCAAGCATTATTATTTCTGTTGCCTGAAGCTTAAATGCAAGTCTAATTGCTATATCTGAATCCGTATAATCTTTTTCACTTGGATAAATATATTTTTCTAAGTTTTTTATCCTATCATTATACTTTTCAGAAATAGAATCAAAATCACCAACTACATAATCTGGTTTCAGATTGTTATCTATAAAAACTTCCGCCCCTTTATCTATTGCAATTGTTTTATCAGAGCAATTTAAGTATTTATTTAATAAATCTATATCTGGTCTATCTCCAGCTGCAACTAAAAGGACTCTCATTATATACTAGCTCTTAATGCTTTTATATTTTCTTCTATCTTATCACCATTAAATACAGCCGAACCTGCAACAACGACATTTGCTCCTGCTTTTGCAACTTTAGCTATATTAGCTATGCCTACTCCACCATCTACTTGTATAAGTATATCTGGATTACCAGCTTTTATAGCCAGCTCTTTAACTTCTTTAATTTTATCTAAAGAATATTCTATAAAGCTTTGTCCTCCAAACCCTGGGTTAACTGACATAATAAGAACCATGTCCAGATTTCCTATAACATACTTTAAAACATCAACAGGTGTTGCTGGATTAAGAGAAACTCCTGCCTTTATATTCTTACTCTTAATATATGATATAGCTCTATCAAGATGTCTTTCTGCTTCATAATGTATTGTTAAAATATCTGCTCCTGCATTTACAAAATCATCAATATACTTTGATGGTTCTTCTATCATAAGGTGAACATCAAATATCATCTTACAATCATTTCTAAGTGCTTTCATCACAGGGAACCCAAAACTTATATTTGGAACAAATCTTCCATCCATTACATCAATATGTAAGAATTCAGCTCCTGCATTTTCTACTCTTGTAACTTGATCTCCTAAAACTCTAAAATCTGCTGATAAAATTGACGGTGCTATTTTCACCATTTATCTCACTCTCCCATTAAGTATTTCTTCTAATCTCTTTATATAAAAATCATATCTTAATTTGTCGATATTTCCAAGTTCTATATTATCCTTTATAGCACATTTAGGTTCTTTATAATGGTTACAGCCTCTATATTTACACCCATCATGATATTTTGTAAATTCAGGGAAGCAAAATTTTAAATCATCCTTATCCATAAAACTTAAATCTACAGTTGAAAATCCTGGAGTATCCACAAGGTATCCATCTTCTATTTCTATAAGTTCACTATGTCTTGTTGTATGTTTACCTCTACCTATCTTTAGACTAAGTTCACCTGTTTCCATATACTCTCTATTGATAAGCGTATTTGATAATGTAGATTTACCTGCACCTGATGGTCCACATAAAACAGTTATATGTCCTTGTATCATTTCTTTTAATTTTTCTAAACCAATACCATCTTTAGCATTTATAAATAATACTTGGTATCCTATTGCTTTTATAGATTCTGCTATTCTCTCTCTTTCTTCTACACTACATAAATCTTCTTTATTCAAACAAACAATAGCTTCTATATCATTATGCTCACATAATACTAAGAATCTATTTAATAAATCAAATTGAATATCTGGACTTTTTAAAGCAAATACGACAAATGCTCTTGTAACATTAGCAACTGTTGGTCTTATAAGTTCTGAGCTTCTTTCATGAATCTCTTCAATTACACCTTTTCCATTTTCAACATTTATATCAACTAAATCTCCAACCATAGGCTTCATATTTTTATGTCTAAATTTCCCTCTAGCCTTACATTCTATTATATCTGTATCAGTTTTTATATAATAAAAACCACCTATTCCTTTTATTATTCTACCTTCCATAATTCCTCCACTTCTTTTGTTTTTACGCATTTTATTTTTTCTCTTATCTTATAATAAACAAAACATGACACAAAAAGCAAGAAATCCAAGAATAAATTCTTGGATTTCTTTAAATTTTATTAAGTTCCTATATTTATTGTTGAACCTTTTGGTGCTGGTCTACCAGCTACCCACGTTTGACTTTTTACAGTTGCTCCCGAACCATTAACATATACCTTTAGCCCAAGTGCCTCAAGCGTACTCTTCGCACTTGCAGTACTTTGACCTACAACATTCGGAATCATTACCTCTGTTGCATTTGGATCTACTGTTGGTGTAACAGGTTTTTCAGGTTCTGGTTTTACATCTGGATTTTCTGGTGTTGGTGGAACTGGTACATCAGGTTTTTCACCTTCCTTAAAGTTATCATAATATGTTATTGTAATAACTGTTCCTTCTTTCACTGTATATCCCACTGGATTTTGTTCATATACCAATCCATTCTTAGTAGCATCACTAGCTTCTAATCCTTTTGTAGCTTTAACTGAAAATCCTAAACCTTCTAAAATATTAGTTGCATCTGCTAGAGATTTCTGTTCAACATTTGGTATCTCCACTGTTTTAACTTCTTTTCCCTTACTAACTATTAAATCTATAGCCGTCCCCTCTGCAACTTCATTTCCTGTTGCTGGATATGTTCTAATAACCTGCCCTTTTGCTATATTATCACTATACATTTGTGTAACTTCTCCAACTTCAAGACCTAAATCTTCTACAGTTCTTGTAGCTGCATTTTTACTCATAGCTTGTAAATCTGGAATGTTTATAGTTTTAACACCTTTACTAATATATAACTTAACAGTGTCACCACTAGGAATACTAGTGTTCATCGCAGGTTCTGTTTTAAAAACAGTTCCAGCATTTACTGTATTATTATTTTCTAATATTTGTTCGAATTTCAGCCCAAGTTCACTAAGTCTAGCCGTTGCATCTTTAACTGTTGAACCAGTTAAGTCTGGAAGTTCTACATTTGCTACCTGTTCTTGATTTGTATTAGAATTATTTCCACCATCACTTCTACTAGCAGCTTTTATACCTATAAATGCACCACCAACAATTACTAAGACAGCTACTAGTGCAACAACAAATCCTGTCCTACTTTTACTAACAGTCTTAGGCTTAGTTACTTTTTTCTTTGCCTCTCTATTATCATACTCTTCATAATCATCATCTTCATAATCATCATCTTCATATATATCATTTGAATCCATCAAATTCTCATCAATAATAAAATCCTCAGCATCCCTATTTATTATAGTAGTTTTATCTAAATCAACAGGATTTAAAATTCTAGTATATTGATCTTCATCCACTTGACCTTTTAATGTCTTATTTGGATTATCCTTTATACTATCTAAATCTGTCGTAACTTCTTTAGCCGTACTATATCTTCTATCTGGATCTTTTTCTAAACACCTTAAAATTAAATTATTTAAACTACTTGGAATCTTATTATTTAAATTTACTGGTGGAACTACTGGTTCTTGTATATGTTTTAATGCTACTGTAACAGGTGTATCACCATCAAACGGCACTTGCCCAGTAAGCATTTCATACATTACAACACCAAGTGAATATATATCTGTTTTAAAGTCCATATACCCACCTTTAGCTTGCTCTGGTGAAAAATAATGTGCTGATCCTATTATTGTATTAGTATGTGCAATTGTTGAAGAATCCATAGATTTTGCTATTCCAAAATCAGTAACTTTTACAGTTCCATCAGATGTAACCAATATATTATGTGGCTTTATATCTCTATGAACTATATTATTCTTATGAGCACATTCTAGCGCTGTACTAACTTTTATAGCAACCCTTATAGCAACATCTACTGGTAGTTGACCTTTTTCTATTATTATATCCTTTAAAGTTTTACCCTCTATAAATTCCATAACAATATAATTTATCCCATCTTCTGAACCAACATCAAAAACATTTACTATATTGGGATTAGAAAGCATGGCTACTGCCATCGCTTCAGCTTTAAACTTTTTTATTATTTGGTCATTTTCCTTAAATGTATCTTTAAGTATTTTAAGGGCAACGGCTCTATTAAGTTTTAAATCTGTCGCTTTATAAACAACAGCCATCCCGCCTTCTCCAGCTTTTCCTATAAGCTTATATCTATCTCCTAATACTTTATACTCCATACTAATTCTCTCCTCCAAAAACAAGAACTGTTATATTATCTTTTCCACCTGCAGTTTTAGCCATATCAACTAATCTATTACTTGATATTTTTATGTCATCAGTTCCTTTTATCTCATTAAAAATATCATTTTCACTAACTTCATTGCTAAGCCCATCAGTGCATAACATTAAATACTTGTAAACATTTTTTGGAACAGTAAATTGATCTACTTCAACTCTTATATTAGTTCCTACAGCTCTTGTTATTATATTTTTCCTTGGATGATTCCTAGCTTCTTCCACACTTATACTACCAGCATCCAATAACTCTTGTACTAATGAATGATCTTTTGTTATTTTATCAATACACTCCGTATCAATCCCATAACAAACACTATCACCTATATTTATCACTCTTATACATTCATCTGTTACAAAAGCTGCTGCTATAGTAGTCCCCATCCCCGAAAGATTATTTGCCCTTTTAGAGTGTATATATATATCATAATTAACTTCAGCTACTGCTTCTATTAATATTTCACTATCTGCTATTTCACCATAATTTTCTTCCACAAATTTAATTAAGCCCTCAACTGCCATTTTACTTGCTACTTCTCCAGCATTATGACCACCCATACCATCTGCAACAATAAATAATTTATACTTTCCACTTAATTGGTAATCTCCATAATCCTCATTAATTTGTCTAACATTTCCTATATCAGTTACAAATCCCACCATAAATAAACCATTCTCCTTTTAGGCCTCTTTATTTTTTTCTATATGACTTCTTCTAAGTTGCCCACAAGCTGCATCAATGTCAGCACCTTTTTCTTGTCTTATAGTTGCCTCTACCCCATACGAATCTAAAACTCCTCTAAATAATTCTATATCTTCTTTAGATGGCTTTTTAAAATCATTTTCTTTTATTTCATTTACTGGTATTAAATTAACATGACAAAGCATCCCTTTTAATAAATTCCCTAGAGCATTTGCAATGTCAACATTATCATTTATACCTTTTAATAATGCATATTCAAACGTAACTCTTCTATTAGTTTTTTCAATATAGTACCTACATGCATCAAGTAACTCTTTTATAGAATACTTATTTGCTATTGGCATTATTTGCTTTCTACTTTCATCCGTCACTGAGTGAAGTGAAATAGCTAGCCCAACTTGCATTTCTTTATCAGCCATATCTTTAATTCTAGGTACAATTCCACAAGTTGATAATGTAATGTGTCTTTGTCCTATATTAAGACCGTAGTCTGCATTTACAAGTTCTAAAAACTTCATAACCTCATCATAATTATCAAGTGGCTCTCCACTTCCCATTAAAACAATATTTGAAATTCTCTCACCTAAAAGTTTAGTAGCCACTATAACTTGTGCAAGTATTTCACCTGATGATAAGTTTCTAATTCTTCCATCTATAGTTGAAGCACAGAATTTACATCCCATTCTACATCCAACTTGTGTTGTTACACATATTGTGTTTCCATGTTTATGCTTCATAACAACACATTCAATTATATTTTCATCCGCAAGTGTAAGTAAATACTTTCTTGTTCCATCTGTCATTGATTTAAAGTTACCAATAACCTCTGGATATTCTAGATAAAAATCTTTATTTAACTTTTGTTTTGTACTCTCTGGTAAGTTTTTCATATCATCAAAGCTATCTTTATCTTTATATATCCAATCAAAAACTTGCTTTGCACGAAATTTACTCTCACCATTTTCCCCCATCCAAGTTTGTAACTCTTTAAGGTTCATACATAATATATCTTTCATTTTTAATCCTCCATTAGTTTTTCTTTAGTTTTACCATGAAGAAACCGTCCATATATTCATTTGGTAATATAGTAACACTTCCATCACCATTATATATGATATTATCATTTTGACCAATAAATACCTTTTCTACACTAGCGTCTTTATTTCTACCCATGAATCTTTCTATTACATCTTCATTTTCTCTTTTATTTAAAGTACAAGTTGAATAAACAAGTTCTCCACCAGTCTTTAAATATTCCCAGGCATTATTTAAAATCTGTATTTGTGTTCTAGCTATTTGTTGTAGTTCTCTACCATTTTTAGTCCATTTTATTTCTGGTTTCTTTCTTATGATTCCAAGACCTGAACATGGAACATCAAGTAGTATCTTATCAGCAAAGTTAATATACTTACCGTTAAGTTTAACTGCATCCATAATTCCCATTTCTATATTTGTAATTCCAAGTCTATCTATATTTTCTTGTATAAGTCTTAATTTATGCTCATATATATCAAATGCATGAACTTCCCCTGTATTCATTAAAAGTTCACTTAAATGAGTAGCTTTACCCCCTGGCGCACTACATAAATCCATTACTACATCCCCTTCTTTAGGATCTAATAATGGAGCTACAAGCATTGCACTCTCATCTTGAACTGTTATTAATCCTTGTTGATATAGTTCATTTCTTTCTATTGAGCTTCCTTTTCTGATTGTTATAGCTTCTGGGCATATATATCCCTCTTCTACATCATATCCTTGCTCTTCTAAAGTTTCTAAAACATCATCATAATCAGCTTTAAGGCTATTAACTCTAACTGTAACTGCTGGTCTTTCATTAAAACCTGCAAGCATTTTTGTAGTTGTTTCAAGTCCATACTGCCCAACTAAAAGGTCTATCATCCATTTTTCAAATGAATATTCATAAGCTAGTTTTTGTGTTCCTGATAGTCTACCTTCAAACTTCTTATCTTTATTTCTTAGATAGTTTCTTAAAACTCCATTTACAAAACTACTTAAGTTTTTTGCTCTTTCTTTTGATAAGTTTACAGCTTCGTTTACTATAGCATAATCTGGAACTCTATCTAAGTATCTCATTTGATATATAGCACTTCTTAATATGTTAAGTACATTTTTATCTATAGAGTCTATTGATTTAACAAAACTCTCTAATATTATATCTATTGTTTTTTTGTACTTTATAGTACCATAAACAACTTCTGTTACAAGTCCTTTGTCATTTGCTTCTGCAACTATGTTATTTAATCTTTTGTTTAACTCAATATTAGAGTATGCTCCTCTATAAAAAACTTCATCTAATATCTCTACAATTACTTTTCTCATATTCATAATTTTTACCTCTATTCTTAATTTTATTGTTTTACCAACTAAAATATTCTTCCTTTTTATTATGTAACTATAAGTTTTTATACTACACTTACTTATATTAGTATAACATATCTTTTATTTAAAATTAATATAAGCTATTATCTCTAAGACTTATATTAATTTTAAAGTTTATTAAACTAATTTTGTGTTTAACTCAATAGTATTTCCATTTAAGAAATCCTGTACTTTTAATGGCTTAGCATTTGGCATTTGAAGTTTTTTAATTATTAAAATCCCATTGCCTGTTGCTACTTGTATTCCTATTTTACTAGCTTCTATAATTGTTCCTGCTGCTGCATCTGAATTTTCTTCTATATAATCACTTTCATGAATCTTTATTACTTTATCTCCAAGACTTGTTGTTGCCATTGGCCAAGAGTTAAGACCTCTTATGTGATTATGAATCTCCTGTGCTGATTTTGACCAATCAATTTTAGCCATTTCTTTATTAAGCATTGATGCATATGTACTCTCATCATCATTTTGCTTTATTGGTGTTATTTCATTTTTAATCATTTTATTAATAGTTTCAACTAAAAGTCCTGCTCCTGAACCTTTAAGCTCTTCATACAAATCGCTAGCTGTCATAAATCTTGTTATTTCAACTTTATTTGTTAAAAGCATATCACCTGTATCAAGACCTACATCCATAAGCATTGTTGTATTTCCGGCGAATTTCTCACCATTTATTACACTCCACTGTATTGGTGCTGCACCTCTATACTTTGGAAGTAATGAACCATGTAAGTTTATACAAGCATACTTTGGTATTTCTAAAACCTCTTTTGGAAGTATTTGTCCAAATGCTACTACTATAATAAAATCTGGTTTCATTTCTTTAAGTTTTGCAACTGCTTCTGGTTCTTTTCTTAAGCTTTCTGGTTGAAACACCTCAATATTGTGTTCAAGTGCAAGTTCTTTTACTGGTGTTATAGATAATTTTTTCCCTCTACCTTTTGGTCTATCTGGCTGTGTGTATACTGCCTTTACTCCAAATTCATCTATTAGTGCTTTTAATGATGGTACTGCAAAATCTGGTGTACCCATAAATACTATATTCATATTTTTTCCTCCTATGATATCAGATAATTATATTTTTTTAATTATTAAAGTTTATTTTCCTAAAAAACATTCAGTAGAATACTTAATCCTACTGAACTCTTTTTATTTTATATGGTCTATAAATAATTTAGCATTTAAATGATCATTCTCATGTTGAATTGCTCTAGCTAAAAACCCTGATGCTATAAGTTCAAAATCTTCACCCTTTTCATTCATAGCTTTTATAGTTATACTTTTTGACCTAGCTACATCTCCAGTTCTTCCTGGTAAACTAAGACAACCTTCAAGGCCAATTTCTACACCTTCATTTTCTATTATTTCAGGATTTACAAAAACTTTATATCCAGCTCCATCTTGTATATCAACAATAAATATTCTTTTAAGAATACCAACTTGCACAGCTGCAAGACCTACTCCATTTAGTTCTACCATTGTATCTATCATATCTTGTATTAAAATAGAAGTTCTTGGAGTTATCTCCTTAACCTCTTTACTAATCTTTCTTAATATCGGATCTTCATCAACCCTTACAGTTCTTAATGCCATAACTTTACCTCCTACATCAAATTGTTTGGATTAATATCCATAACAACTCTAATTTTATTATATACACCTTGCGTCAACTTATAAACCTTATTTTTTATAAGTTCTGCATTATAATCATTTATATTACCTTTTATAAGTATCTGCCACCTATGAGTATCTTTAATTTTTGAAACAACTGATTGAGCTGCTTCATAAACTAAAACTCCACTTTCATTTTTCAACATAACGTTTAATTCTCTTTGCAATTTTCTTGAAAAATCTATAAGCATTGATTCAAATACACTTCCTAGATTTATTACCATAAGCTTTGAAAAAGGTGGATATTCCATAGCTTTTCTAATCATAAGTTCATTTTTAAAAAATGATTCATAATTAGCTGTTTTAGCATATTCAAGTGAATAATGTGTTGGGTTATAAGTTTGAACTATAACCTCACCTTTTTTATCTGCTCTACCTGCTCTTCCACTAACTTGTGTTATGATTTGAAAACTTTTTTCTCCTGCTCTATAATCTGGGAAGTTAACCCCAAGGTCTGCTGCAAGAACACCAACAAGAGTAACATTCTCAAAATCAAAACCTTTAGCTATCATCTGTGTTCCTATTAAAATATCTGCTTCCTGATTTTTAAACTTATTATAAAGAATTTCATGTGAATCTTTCTTTCTAGTTGTATCTACATCCATCCTTACAACTCTAGCATCTTTAAAGTATTTATTTACTGCCTGTTCTACTTTTTCAGTTCCAGTTCCAAAGTGCTTTAAATATTTACTACTACATTTCGGACAAGCATTATCTAGCTTCTTTGATTTACCACAATAATGACAAATCATCTTTCCACTACTATGGTATGTCATTGATATATCACAACTATCACAAGTATAAACAAATCCACACTTTCTACAAGATACAAAGCTTGAATACCCTCTTCTATTTAAGAAAAGTATTATCTGTTCTTTTTTTTCAAGTTTTTCTTTTATCTTATTATATAAAACTCTACTAAACATAGTTTTATTTCCCGCTGAAAGTTCTTCTCTCATATCAACAAGTTCTACTTTAGGAAGAGGTCTTCCACCAATTCTTTCTCTTAGTTCTATCAATTCATACTCTTTTTTTATTGTCTTATAATAACTATCAAGACTAGGCGTTGCTGTACCTAAAAGCACTTTACATCCTGTTAATCCCTTTAGAAAGTTAGCAACTTCTATTGTATTATATCTAGGACTCATTTCTGATTTATACGTACTTTCATGTTCTTCATCTATTATTATTATTCCAAGTTCTCTAAATGGTAAAAATATAGCAGACCTAGCTCCTATAGCAACCTTAACTTCACCATTTTTTATTCTATACCATTGATCATACCTTTCTCCATCTGAGAGTCTACTATGAAATATGGCTATATCACTTCCAAACCTTCCTTTAAACCGTTCAATCATTTGAGGTGTAAGTGAAATTTCTGGAACTAATATAAGTGATTCTTTATCTTCAAACAACATAGAACTTACAAGATTCATATAAACCTCTGTTTTACCACTACCTGTAACACCTTTTAGCAAACAAGTTTTATTACTTCTTAGCACTTTATAATATGCATTTTCTTGATCATCTGTAAGCTTTTTTGCTGGATAATTTTCAAATTCTTTTTTATTACTTCTATCAACTTTTTGAATGCTTACTTCTACAGCATCACTTTCAACAAGTTTCTTTATAATATGTGCGCCTATATTAAATTTTTTCATTAGCTCACTTTTAGTATATAATCCATTATTTTCTCTAATAATATCTAAAGCCTCTGTCTGCTTTATAGTTAAATCAAATCTATAATCTTTTATTACTACAACTTGTTTAGTTTTTTCTTTATTACCACTAAGTATTTTAGGTGGTATCATTATTCTAAGTGCATCTATGTATTTACAAAGATATTTTCTTCGTAAAAATTCAACTAACATTAAACTTTCTTTATTAAGTAATGGCTTATCATCACAAATTGATGATATATATTTATATTTTATATTATCATTTTTTTCTTCTTCATATAAAGATAAAATAAAGCCCTCAATTGTTCTATTTCCAAAACCAAATGGAACTCTCACTCTATGTCCTTGCTTTATTATATCAAAAAGTTCATCTTTAACTTTATAACTAAATGGCTTATCTATTGTTACTGCATCACTATTTACAATTATATCTGCATATAAATCCATATTAATTCACCTTTAATCTTTTATAAACAAAAAGGCGCAAATTAGCGCCTATTTATTATATCAAAAATATTTTTTGCTACATCTCTTTTACTCATCTGAGAAAGGTCTATCTTTTCATTTTCAGAAATTATAGTAACCTTATTTTCATCTGATCCAAAACCAGTTACAGTTGATGAAATATCATTTGCAACTATGTAGTCTAAATTTTTATTTTTTAATTTCTTTACTGCATTCTCAATTAAATCATTGCTCTCTGCTGCAAATCCAACTAAAATTTGTTTATTCTTTTTACTTCCAAGAGTTTTAAGTATATCTCTATCTCTTTCTAGAGCTAAAGACCAATCGCCCTCTTGTTTTTTAATTTTTTTCTTACTGTATTCTTTTGGTTTATAATCAGCAACTGCTGCAGCTTTGATAACTATATTTGCATCATCAAATCTTTTTATAACCTCATTATACATTTCTTCATTTGTATTTATTTTTACAAATTCAACATTACATGGTCTTTTAAGAGCATCTGTTCCAGAAATTAAGGTTACATTTGCACCTCTATCTCTTGCTTCTTTTGCTATTTCATAGCCCATTTTCCCTGTTGATTTATTTGTTATAAACCTAACTGGGTCTATCTCTGCTTTTGTTGGCCCTGCTGTTACAATAATATTTTGACCCTGTAAATCCTTATTTTCATATAATCTACTTAAAACATCTTCTACAATATCATCTGTATCAGCAAGTTTTCCTTTTCCTATATCACCACATGCAAGTCTTCCACTTGCTGGTTCTATAAACTTATAACCATACTGTGTAAGCTTTTTAATATTATCTTGAACTATTCTATTCTCATACATATTTGTATTCATAGCAGGTGCAAATACCACCTGTGCCTTAGTAGCCATAATAGTTGTTGATAACATGTCATCTGCTATTCCATTTGCAACTTTTCCAATTATATTAGCTGTTGCTGGAACTATAAGTACAAGGTCCGCTCTTTGAGCAAGAGAAATATGTTGTATTTCCCAAGCCTTAGGCTCTAAAAACATATCTGTAATAACCATATTTTGACTCATTGATTGAAATGATAATTGTGTAACAAACTCTGTTGCAGATTTAGTCATTATAACTCTAACTTCTACCTCTGCTTTTCTAAGCTTGCTTATAACATCTAATGCTTTATACGCTGCAATCCCACCTGTGACTCCAACTAAAACGCATTTTTTAATCATACTTTCTTAATTTCCCAATCATTTCATCTTCATATTCCATATTTTCAGCTGTTACAGATTGTTGTTCTACTTCTCTTATAGCTATGCTTAGAGGTTTATTTGATTCAACTTTTTGAAGTTGCTCTGCACCGTCTATTATTTGTCTTGCTCTTTTTGAGCTTATTATTACTAGTGAATATCTGTTATCCACCTTTTCTAAAAGTTCCACTACTGATGGACTAATCATAGAGTTCTTCATGTATTAAATCCTCCTTATTATCTAGAATTGTTTCTTTTAATCTATCTACCCTGCATTTTTCAGCAAGAAGAATACCTTCTATTTTTTCTACTGCACGTTCAACAGTATCATTAACTACAGCATAATTATATTTTGATACATAGTTAATCTCTTTATAAGCTGACTTAAATCTAGTCATTAAACTTTCAGGAGTTTCACTCCCTCTTTTTATAATCCTTTGCTTAAGTTCTTCCATTGATGGTGGTAATATAAATATAAACACACCTTCATTTGATTGCTCTTTAACTTTTAAAGCACCTTGTATATCTATTTCTAAAATTACATCTCTACCTGAGTCTAGTATTTTTTGAACATCAGACTTTGGTGTTCCATAATAATTTCCATAAACCTGTGCATGTTCTAAAAAATCTTCTTCTTCTATTCTGCTAACAAAAGTTTCCTTGCTTAAGAAATGATAGTTAACACCATCTACTTCTCCTTTTCTAGGACTTCTTGTTGTTGCAGAAACTGATAAAACAATTTCTTCATGCTTTTCAAGTAAGGCTTCACAAATAGTTCCTTTCCCAGCTCCTGATGGACCTGAAATCACTATAAGTACACCTTTATTATCTACCACTATTCATCAACCTCTTCAACTGAATCTTCTTTAGTTGATAATCTATGTGCAACTGTTTCAGGTTGTACTGCTGATAAAATAACATGATCTGAATCAGTAATGATAACAGCTCTTGTTCTTCTTCCATAAGTTGCATCTATAAGCATACCTCTATCTCTAGCTTCTTGTATGATTCTTTTTATAGGTGCTGATTCTGGACTTACTATTGCAACTAATCTATTAGCTGAAACTATATTTCCAAAACCTATGTTTATTAACTTTATACCCATATTCATCCTCCTTTTATTCAATATTTTGAACTTGCTCTCTAATCTTTTCTAATATGTTTTTTATATCTATAACTTTGTTAGTTATATTCAAATCAGTCGACTTTGAAGCAATTGTATTAGCTTCTCTGTTCATCTCTTGCATTATAAAATCAAGTTTTCTACCTATCGGCTCTGAAATTTCTAATGTTTCTCTTAAATGATTTATATGACTGTTAAGTCTTGTAATTTCTTCATCTACAGCAACTTTATCTGCAAACATTGCAATTTCCATAGCAATTCTACTCTCATCAATTTGAACACCACTAAGTAAATCTTTTATACGGTCTTCAAGCTTTGTTTTATAATTTACTACTAAAGTATCTGCATTTTCATCTATTACTTTAACAAGTCTTTCTATTTCATGTGTTTTTGAAACAATATCTTCTTTGAGCTTATTCCCTTCAAATCTTCTCATAGCTAAAAGGCCATCTAAGCTTTTATCTAGTAGTGATTCTATCTCACTCCAAACATTTTCTAGATTTTCTTCTTTTTCTTCTATTAAAATGATATCTGGGTGTTTAGAAATAAGTGATAAGCTAAGGTCATCCTTTATACTTGGAAACGCTTCTCTTAAACTAGTTAATGCATCTACATATGTTTTTGCAAAATCTAAATTTACTTTTGCAACTGCATCTGCTTTAGCATAATTTTTATAGTTTATAAATATATCAACCTTTCCTCTACTTAAAGTTTCCTTTACTTTTCTTCTCATTTTTTCTTCTAAAGAAAACATAGACTTTGGCATTCTAATATTTATATCTAAATATCTATGGTTAACACTCTTTACTTCTATTGAAAAAACTTTATCTCTTCCTTCATCTGAAGCAGCTCTTCCAAATCCTGTCATGCTTTTTATCATTAGCTAGCACCTCCTTTTTTATAACCTCTATTAATTCTACTTGATAACCCCACTAATATCAATGGTTTGTTCACATAAAATTAACAATTAATTTAATATAAATAAACCCACCACATTTTGTGGTGGGTACTTTTTAACCCAAAATAATTTTCTCAATAATTGGAAGTGCAAGTTTAAGTGTAAATACCACTGCCAAAACTTTCATAGCTACTGATATTTTTTTCTTTTCTTTACTGACCATATTATTTATTATATTTAATATTACATAAACCAATATTCCTATTGTTAATCCATCACCTATGCTATATGTTAATGGCATTAAAACAATTATTAAGAAACATGGTAATCCTTCTGTTATATCATTAAAATCTATTTTTGTTATATTTCCCATCATAAGATATCCAACATATATAAGAACCGGTGCTGTTGCACATCCTGGAATAGCTATAAATATTGGTGAGAAGAACATTGCTATAAGGAAGAACATCCCTATAAATATTGATGTAAGTCCTGTTCTACCACCTTGTTCTACTCCTGCTGCACTTTCAACATAAGTTGTTACAGTAGATGTTCCCATTAAAGCTCCTGCTGTTGTAGCTATTGCATCAGCCATAAGTGCCTTACCTGCATTAGGTACATTTCCATCTTTATCAAGCATATTTGCTCTTGATGAAACTCCAATCAAAGTACCAATTGTATCAAAGAAATCAACAAATAAGAAAGTAAATACTATTATAATAAAGTTTAATATTCCTTGTGCACTACTCATAAATGAAAAGTCTAACTTTCCAGCTATAGGTGCAATTGATTCAAACTTAAAAATTCCATTTGGTAAATATATTCCCATTGCCGCAGCGGCTTCTGTATTAATAAGAGCATATCCCCATGCAAGAAGTGTTGATACAACTATACCTATTAAAAGAGCTCCCTTAACTTTTTTCTTTTCTAAAACAGCAATTGTTATAAGCCCTATAATTGCAACTAGTACTGTAGGACTAAAGAAGTTCCCCATTTTCACAAGTGTTGCTTCATCCCCTTTAACAATTCCTGCACCTGAGAATCCTATAAATGCTATAAATATACCAATTCCACCTGTTACGGCATATTTTAAATTTAAAGGTATAGAATTAATAGCAGCTTCTCTAATTTTAAATAATGATAATAAAATAAATATTATACCTTCAACAAAAACTGCTGTTAATGCTACTTCCCAGCTAATTCCTTTACCTAAAACAACCGAATATGCAAAAAATGCATTAAGTCCCATTCCAGCTGCAAGTCCAAATGGTAGATTAGCATAAAAACCCATTATCATACACCCTAATGCCGCTGATAAACAAGTTGCTGTAACAAGTGCTCCCTGATCCATCCCTGCATCCCCAAGTATAGATGGATTTACTGCAATTATATATGCCATAGCAAGGAAACTAGTAAGCCCTGCTACAAACTCCTTTTTAACACTAACATTTTCTCCAAACCTATTTAAAAACTTATCCATATTGTCCCCCTAAATATTTAATAGTAATAATTATTCGTATTTATATAAATTTTATCCTCATTCAACTTTCTATAAATATAATTATACCTATCTAAATACCTAAAGTCTATATAAACACGAATGTTTTTACACTTTATTAACTATTTAATCTGTTAGTATCTTTTTTCAAAGCTAGTTTCTATCTCTTTTAATGTTTTCCCTGCACTAAGCATTAATATAAGTTTAATTCTTGCTTTTTGACTTGGCATTGACTCACCAAATATTACTCCCATATTTTTAAGTTGTTGTCCACCACCATCATATCCATATGAACCAAATACTCTACCCTCAAAGCATCTTGATGTTAATATTACAGGAATATTTTCATTTATTGCTCTTTGTATCCCCTCAACCATAGTAGGTGGAACATTCCCTCTTCCAAGTCCTTCTATAACTATCCCTTTATACCCTGTATCAATTGCAAAATTAATAAAATCACTATCAGCACTAGCACAACACTTTATTATCGCAACCTTTTCGTTTATTTCATCTACATCTATAAATTCGTTATCTTTAACCTTTCTATAAAATAAAACACTATTATTATCAACTATACCTATTGGACCAAAATTAGGTGTTCTAAATGCATTAAGTGCCATAGAATTAGCTTTTGTAACCTCCTTTGCACTATTTAATTCTCCATTAAAACAAATAAGTACTCCTCTACCCCAAGCTTCTTCTGATACAGCAGTACATATAGATGCAGCTAAATTAGCAGGCCCATCATACCCAAGTTCTGAACTACTTCTCATAGCTCCTGTAAAAATAACTGGCTTTTTAGTATTTAACATTAAATCTACTAAAAATGATGTTTCTTCTAATGTATCTGTTCCATGTGTTACAACAACACCATCTATATCATCTCTATTTGTAAGCTCCTCAACTTTTTTTCCAAGTTCAAGCATAAATTCTACTGTCATATGAGGGCTTGGTAATGAAGAGAAATTATGTGATTCTATTTTTGCAAATCGCTCTATCCCTGTAACTTTTGCCATAATCTCTTCCCCTGTTAAATTAGGTACTGCTGCTTGTATATTTTCATCAACCGTCATAGAAATTGTTCCACCATTAAAAATTATCGCTATCTTCTTCATATCTTACCTCCGAATATTTAAACTATAAAATTAATTATTTTATGTATATTCAGATTATACTTTATATTTCGACTTTTTTCTATTCTTCTAATATCAAAATAAAAGACTACACCTAATACGATGTAATCTTCTATCACTCATTATTTTATAACTTTAATTTTAAAACTTAAATCATCTGATTTACTTTTATTCTTCTTTTTTTCATCAAATGTTGACTTTATAGCCCCAACAATCTTCAAAATAATAACACTTAATAGTGAAAAATATATTACTCCACCTTCAAAAGCACCAAATCCAAGTGCCGATCCAAGTATTTCACACTCTCTAACTATCGTATCAATTATTAGCATACTTATCACATCCTAAATATATTAAAATAGCGTTGAATTTACATCCAACGCTATTTCTTTTTAATTTTATTTTAGTATATAAAGCAGATTAAGTTTCCATCACCTTCATTTATAATTTTTTGAAGTGCTTTTCTCATTTTTGCTTGTGTTGCTTCTGGAACTTGTTGTAATTTATTTTGAAGTCCATCTCTAACAAGTGTTTCTAATGATTTTCCAAAAACATTACTCTGCCATAATTTTTCTGGATCATTTTCAAACTCTTCAAGAAGTGTCTTAAATAAATCCTGTGTTTCTTTTTCTTTACCCATTATAGGTGTAATTTCTGTTTCAACATTAGCCTTAAACATATGGATACTTGGTGCACTAGCTTTAAGTTTTATTGCATAACCTGAACCTTGCTTATCCATATCTGGCTTTTCAAATTTTATTTCTGAAAGTTGTGGAGTAACTAAACCATATCCATTCTCTTTAACATCATTTATAGCTTCACATACTTTATCATATTCAACCTTTGATACATGAAGATTTTCAACTAATGCTATAAGATCACTTTCATCTTTTAATTCATTTTCACAAATTTCACTTATTATTTTATAGAATATTCCTTTTTGTGGATTCATAGTAAGTCTTGCCTCACCATTTCCAAGGTTCATTTCACAAATCTCAGCAACTCCAAGGAATTCTTCATCACTATATCTTCCAAGACATTCACTTATATCTCTTACCTTAAAGATATTCTTACACATATCTTTAACAACATTCATAAAATTGCTTTTAAGCCAGTGACCTGGGTCTAATTTTTCGATCCACTCCGGCATATCAATATTTATTTCTTTTACATTAAATTCTTTTAACACTTTTGTAAATATAGTATTTACATTATCAGCATCCATCTTTGCTATATTCATTATCTGTACTGGAACATTATATTCTTCTTCCATTTGTACTTTTAACACTTTAGTTTCTTCTGCATTTGGTTTTATAGAATTAAGTACAATTATAAATGGCTTATTTATAAGTTTTAACTCATTTATAACTCTTTCCTCTGCATCAATGTAATCTTCTCTTGCGATTCCTGTGATACTTCCATCTGTTGTAACCATTATTCCTATTGTAGAATGATCTGTTATTACTTTTCTTGTCCCAAGCTCTGCTGCATCCTCAAATGGAATTTCATCATCATACCATGATGTTGTTACCATTTTTGACTCTCCATCTTCTAAGTACCCTAGAGCTTCTTTGACTATGTACCCAACACAGTCCACCATTCTTACATTAAATTTTATACCGTCCTCTAAATTTATTTCTACTGCACCTTCGCTTGGTATAAATTTAGGTTCTGTTGTGTGGATAGTTTTTCCTGAGCCACTTTGTGGTAACTCATCTTTTAATCTTTCTTTTTTATACGCATTCTCTACATTTGGTAATACCATAAGATCCATAAATCTTTTTATAAATGTTGATTTACCAGTTCTAACAGGTCCTACAACACCTACATATATATCACCTTGAGTTCTTTCAGCTATATCTTTATATATGTTAAATCCTTCCAACTATATATCCTCCTATATTAAAGTATTATCAATATATATATATTATAAAATCCCCAAAAGTATACTATTTTTTATAAAAAAAATAAGACTACTAAAAAAAGTAGTCTTATACTAAATATTATTCGCTTTTTTTATCTCTTTCCATTAGGTGATTAACAGCATCTTTTGCTGGAACTCCACCAAATAAAATTTCATATAAAAGCTCTGTTATAGGCATAGATACATCAACAGTTTTTTGAAGTTCATGGAAAGCTCTACAGGCTTTAACACCCTCTACAACCATTCCAACTTCTTCAACTGCTTCATCTAAAGTTTTACCTTGACCTATTAATATACCAGCTCTTCTATTTCTTGAATGCATACTAGTACAGGTTACTATTAAATCTCCCATACCAGTTAACCCATAAAAAGTCTCAGCTTTACCACCAAGTGCCATTCCTACTTTAGTTATCTCATACATCCCCCTAGTCATAAGTGCTGCCTTAGAATTGTCTCCATATCCTATTCCATCACTTATACCAGCTGCAAGAGCTATAATATTTTTAACAGCTCCACCTATTTCAACACCAATGACATCATCATTAGTATATATTCTAAAGTTTTTATCCATGAACAGATCCTGTACTTTTTCTGCACTCACCATATCTCTAGAGCTTGCAACTAAAGTTGTAGGAATTGACTGTGCAACTTCCTCTGCATGACTAGGACCTGATAAAACTACCACATTGTGCCCAGAAAGTTCATCTTCAATTATCTCTGATAATCTTTTATTTGTTCCTTCTTCTATACCTTTTGCTATATTTATTATTATAGCATCTTGCTCTATCTTGCCCTTAAGGCTTCTAGCTACTAATCTTATTACATGAGATGGAACTGCAAGAACTATAAATTTACTATCCTTTAAAGCTTCATCTATATTATTATAGGCTGTAACTTTTTCAGGTATTTTTAAATCTTTTATATATTTCTCATTTGTTCTTTTGTTATTTATTTCATTAACAACATCTATATCTCTATCCCATAAAGATACTGTAATATTCTTATTACCAAGTAATATTGCAAGTGATGTTCCAAAGCTTCCTGCTCCTATAAAGGTAGTTTTATTCATAAATATCTACTCCTTTTTATTTCTGTATTCTATCTTGATACCTGTACCAGCAAAACCAAAAGCATCTCTTATTTGATTTTCTAAGTATCTAGCATATGAGAAGTGTAATGCACTATAATCATTTATAAAGAATACAAATGTAGGTGCTTTTATAGCAACTTGAGTTGCATAGTAGATTTTTAATCTTTTGATTCCAACAACTGGTGGTTCTTTTATAAGTACCGCTCTATTGATAACTTCATTAAGTATTCCTGTTCCAACTCTCTTTGTGTAGTTAGAATAACAAGTTTGTGCAAGAGTTAAAACCTTATGAACTCTTTGCCCTGTTAATGCTGATATAAATAAGAATGGTGCGTATGCTAAGAACTTAAGGTTAGTTTTTAAATCTAACTCATAATTCTTCATTGTTTTCTCATCTTTTTCTATAAGATCCCACTTATTAACTATTACAAAAATAGCTTTATGCATTTCGTGAGCATATCCTATTATTCTCTCATCTTGCTCTGTTACACCTTCTTGTGCATCTATCATAAGTACACAAACATCAGCTCTTTCAATAGCAGCATAAGTTCTAACAACTGAATATCTCTCAATTTCTTCTTTAATTTTACTTCTTCTTCTAAGTCCGGCAGTATCAATTATATTGAACTTCCCATTTTCTGTCTCTATGTAACTATCGATAGAATCTCTAGTTGTACCTGGAATATTACTTACAATTACTCTTTCCTCACCAAGAAGTTTATTAACTAGTGATGATTTTCCAACGTTAGGCTTTCCTATAAGCGCTATATTAACAACCTCTTCATCAAATGCATCCTCTTCAACTTGTGCAAAGTGTGAAACAACATCATCAAGCATATCTCCAAGACCTTTACCTTGAGCTGCTGAAATAGTTATAGGCTCACCTATTCCTAAGCTATAAAACTCATACATATTATCTTCATCTTTTAAGTTATCTATTTTATTTACTGCAAGAACTACTGGTTTCTTACTTTTTCTAAGCATCCCAGCAACTTCATTATCAGCTGGAGTTACTCCTTCTTTACCGTCAACAATGAATAATATAACATCAGCCATTTCCATTGCAAGCTGTGCCTGTCTTCTCATTTGTTTAACAATATAGTCATTATTATGAGGTTCTATACCTCCTGTATCAATCATTGTGAATGGTTTTGCTATCCATTCTGCTTCTGCATAAACTCTATCTCTTGTTACTCCTGGAGTATCTTCAACGATAGATATTCTTTTACCTGCTATTTTATTAAATACAGTAGATTTCCCTACATTCGGTCTTCCTACAATCGCAACTATTGGTTTTCCCATTACTTACGCCTCCTTATGGTATTTTATTACCTTTTAATCTCTTGTTATAACTTAAACAGTTATGTGAATTTATGTAAATTTAAATCTATTAAAAAACATAATCATATTTTGTTATCATTATGTTATATTACATTAATTCTATATTCTAGTCAACTAAATACCGTACTATTGAGGTATTTTAGATTAATTTTAAAATTATTTACTATTAATACTTAAATAAAAAAAGCTAGGCTTTTACACCTAACTTTCACAATCTTTAAATTATATATTTTTTGGTAATGAAATTTTAAATTTAGTTCCCTTTGAAATTTCACTTTCTACATTTATATAACCATTAAAACTATTCACTATATGTTTAACTATAGCAAGCCCAAGTCCAGTCCCACCTTTTTCTCTAGACCTTGCTTTATCAACCCTATAAAACCTTTCAAATATTCTATCTAAATGTTCCTTACTAATTCCCACACCATCATCTTCAACATCAATATATACCATATCTAAATCCTCATATATTTTTAATTTAACACTTGAATTTTCTCCCGAATATTTTATAGCATTATCAACAAGATTTAATACCATTTGTTTAAATTTATCTTTATCACCATAAAACAGCTCTTTAATTTCACCATCTACATTTAATTTTACATTACGACTTCTAGCATTTTTTATAGTAAGTAATTTTACACTGCTAGTTATTTCATTTATATCAAAGAACTCTTTTGTTATGTTCTCTTGCTTTTCTATGTCATAAAGAGCTAGAATATCCTGAATAAGTCTTGTAAGCCTATCTGATTCTTCCTCTATAATCCCAAGGAATCTATTTCTAGTTTCAGTATCATCAACATATTTAAGTGTTTCAGCAAAGCCCTTAATTGATGTTACTGGTGTTTTAAGTTCATGAGATACATTAGCTACAAACTCACTTCTCATATTCTCAAGAGTTTTATAATCTGTTATATCTTCTATAACTATAACTATCCCCATTTCATCATCCCCCTCTAAAAGTTCTGATGTCCTAATTCTAATGTGCTTACCACCATACATATCAAGTTTAATATCTACATTATCTTCCTTATTTAAAATTCTTTCAATAAAATTCTTATCAGCTACAATATCTTCAATTTTCATGCCTTTAATTTGATCTTCTGATATAACTATGCTAAATAATTTCCTTACATAAGGATTTACCATTATTACTTTATGATATTTATCAATTGCTATAACTCCACTCCCCATACTTTTTAAAATCGCTGTAAGTCTACTTTGGTTACTAATAAGCTCTTTTAATGTAAGTTCTAAAGTATCTGCCATATGGTTAAATGAATCACCAAGACTTCCAAGTTCATCCTTAGTTTTTATCTCAACCCTTTTATGAAAATCACCATAGGCTATCCTTGAAGTTATAAACTGCAAATCATTTATAGGTTTGGTTATGCTATTAGTTATACGAATAGCTATAATACTACCAAGTATCAGTGATATAGCAAGTGCTGTTAAATAATATTTCATATCAGTATTTTTAAGTAAAACACTACTATTTATAACTTCTGAAGTTCGTATAACAGAGCCATCACTAAGTTTTGTTGCATAATATATTGTTTCTTCATTTAATGTTTTACTAAACCTTACAGATGCACCACTCCCATATTTTTGAGCTTGGATAAATTCTTCTCTGCTTTTGTGATTATCCATAGTTGTATTATCTTTATATGAATCATATAAAACACCACCATCTTTACTCATATAAGTTATTCTTAATGCAATATTTTTGGGTATTACTGATAACTTCTTAAGCTCTTTTAAATCACTGCCTCTATCGCTTGAATTATTTTCTAAAAAATATGTTATTACTTCATTATATTCTTTTAACATTTTTTTTGAATGATCAATATACTTATAATTTGAAATTACAATATAAAAACTTGTCATTATAACAAGTGAAAATACTATCACAATTATCGTAGAAGTTAATATTTTTTTCTTCATATTTACACCCCCTGTAAATCTAAAATATCTTTACATATAAATGTTTTTAACTATCTATAAATGCAAATGAAAATAATCTTCCTGCCTCTTCTTTTTTCTTTCTATAAGAGTAAAATTCTATATCTTCACTACAATTTGTACAAATATCTAAATCAATTATCTTATCCACATTTACTATATCAGCTAATTGAACCCTAATTACTTTCTTTAAATCAAGCATTCTTCCTTTTGAAATACTCTCCCCATATTTTTCATTAAACCTCTGAACTAATTCCTCACTTACCTCATAACAACAAATTCCAACTGCTGGTCCAATCACTACATTTATATTTTCACATTTGTATTTCTCTTTTAATATATTTACTGCCTGTCTACTTATATCTAAAATAGTTCCCTTCCACCCACTATGAACTGTAGCTATAACCTCTTTATCAGGATCATAAATTATAACTGGAACACAATCAGCTGTAAACACACCAGAAATTTCATTTGCCTTTGATATTATAAGACCATCAGCTTCTTTATCTATACTTTCATTAAAATCTAAGTTTATTATGTTATCCCCATGAACCTGATTTGTATAGTTTACTTTTTTCACATCAAATATTTCTTGTAACATTTCAAAATTCTTAATTGTATTTATATCCTTAAGTTTATATGACACATTATTTTTTGCTGTTGAAAATAATATATTTATATTCTTATCCTTTATTTTCAAAAATTCCATACTTTGTATTATTATCTTTTCCACTTTACCCTACCACCCTTTTTAAAATTAAATTAAATTAAATTAAAGTAGAAGCATCCAAATTATATGAATGCTTCTACTCTATTCTTTCATTAAACTCTTTATCTCTTCCATAAATGTGTTTATATCCTTAAATTGTCTATATACAGAGGCAAATCTAACATAAGATACTTCATCAATATCTTTAAGTTTTTCCATTATTAATTCCCCTATATAATCAGAACTTATTTCAGTAAGCATTTTATTACTAACAGTTTTTTCAATACTCTCTGAAACTTCTTCTATTTGCTTTCTTGAAACAGGTCTTTTTTGGCACGCTTTAATAAGTCCTGCTAGTATTTTATCCTTATCAAAAGCCTCTCTTGTTGCATCTTTTTTGACAACAAGAATTGGTATATCTTCAACCTTTTCATATGTAGTGTATCGCTTCGTACACTTTAAACATTCTCTTCGTCTTCTTATAGATGCATAATCATCTGCAGACCTCGAATCTACAACTTTACTTTCTTCATGAAGACAATATGGACACTTCATTATCAATCCACACCTTTCTACTTACTATAGATGTACACTAATTATACAATTTTTTTAATATAATTTCTATATTTCTCTAAATATTTTTTCTCTTATATTAACTAATATACATTCTATACCAACCTTCACTACATCATCCCAATCAATTTCTATAACTTCTTGCTTTCCAAACCAAGATGTTTTTTCCATTGGAAGGATTACTGATAAAACTTTATAATTATCACAATCAACTTTAACATCTATAATATAACCAAGTTTTCTTCCTTCATTTATATCTATAACCTCTAAATTTTTTAAATCTTTTAGTGAAAATAAACGTTCCTCTTCCATATTTATCTCCAAAGCCCTCTCCCCCTTAAATTAAAAAAAATTACACATATTTCTTCATATGTTTTAAGGCAATTTTTTCAAGTCTAGAAACCTGTGCTTGTGATATTCCTATTTCATCAGCTACTTCCATCTGTGTTCTTCCTGCAAAAAACCTTAAATTAATTATAAGTTTTTCCCGTTCATTAAGTCTTTTCATAGCCTCTTTTATAGATATATTTTCAAGCCAAATTTTATCTTGATTCTTAACATCACTAATTTGGTCAACAACATATATTGCATCTCCACCATCATGATATATTGGCTCAAATAATGATACTGGATCCTGTATTGCATCAAGTGCAAATACCACATCAGCTCTTGGAATTTCTAACTCTTTTGCTATTTCAGATACTGTTGGTTCTTTATTATTATCATTGATAAGTCTATCTCTAACAATTAGTGCTTTATAAGCTATATCTCTTAACGATCTACTAACTCTTATAGAATTATTATCTCTTAAATATCTTCTTATCTCCCCTATTATCATAGGAACAGCATAAGTAGAAAATTTTACATTATGAGATAAATCAAAATTATCAATTGATTTCATAAGTCCTATACAACCTACTTGAAATAAATCATCAACATTTTCTCCTCTATTGTTAAATCTTTTTATAACACTTAATACCAATCGTAAATTTCCTTGTATAAACGTTTCTCTTGAATGTAAATCTCCTTTTTTTATTTTTAAAAGGAGTTCTTTCATCTCTTTTTCTTTAAGTATCGGTAATTTTGCTGTGTTTACACCACAAATCTCTACCTTATTCATCATCATAGTTAAAAATCAACCCCTCTGAAGTAATTACCTAGTGCATTTAAATTATCCCCAAAAGAGTTTATTTTTATACCATTTTACTAATTTCTTTTTTTAATCTCTTTATTATTTTCTTCTCAAGTCTTGAAATATAAGACTGTGAAATCCCTAGCATATCTGCAACTTCTTTTTGTGTTTTTTCCTTAACACCATAAAGACCAAACCTAAGTTTTATTATCTCTTGTTCCCTTTTAGTCAAATGTTCCATAGCTACAACTAAAAGTTGTCTATCAACTTCATTCTCAATAAGATTATAAACTATATCATTTTCTGTCCCAAGTATATCAGATAGTAAAAGTTCATTTCCATCCCAATCTATATTTAAAGGTTCATAAAATGATATTTCTGCTTTAACCTTATTGTTTTTTCTAAGATACATAAGAATTTCATTTTCAATACATCTTGATGCATAAGTTGCAAGTTTTATGTTTTTTTCTGGATTAAATGTATTAACAGCTTTTATAAGTCCTATAGTCCCAACTGATATTAAATCTTCAACACCAACACCAGTATTCTCAAACTTTCTAGCAATATATACTACAAGCCTTAAATTCCGCTCTATTAATGTTGTTCTAATGCTCTCATCACCCTCTGTTAATTTAATCATTAATTTTTCTTCTTCTGCCTTTGTAAGTGGAGCTGGTAATACATCACTTCCTCCGACATAATAAACTCTTTTAAAAAATATTTTAAATTTGCTAAAAACTTTGTTTAATAATAGTTGTAATCTTTTCATTTCCCCTCCTACAGTACTGCCCTTGATAATAAGGCATTAAACTCTCCATCTGCACTAAGTTTTGTATCACACAAAGCAATTATTGCATCTATTTTTTTTTCTTCATCTTTAATATTTGATTTCATTATGATATCAGTAACCTTTACACCTTTTATCACATTACTACTTCCATTCACTAATTTATAAGGAATTCTAAAGCTATCTTCTTCATTTAAAATAGTAAAATCACAAATTCTTCTCTCTATAATTATGACTGGTAATAACGTTACTGGTTCTACAAGTTCATTTCCTGTATCTAAAAATCCATTAGCATAAAATTTATTCCCATTTAATATAAATTCTATATCCCAAATAAAATTATTTACAATACCCTTATTTTTTATATATAAGTATAATCTATAAGAAGTTAAGTAAAGTAACATTGCTGAAAAAAGCAATACTTTACTTGAATAATTATTTATAGTAAATACTCCTGTTATATTATATGGATTTTCTGCCATTGCAAATAAAAAACAAAATCCTGAAAAACCTATTGATACTAAAAAAAATACTAAAACGCCTTTCATAATTGTAAAAATTTCTTTTTTCGGCAAGGAAATTTTTAGCATTATGATTACAACAAAAATTTTAAATATAATATTAGTAAATATAGCTAGTCCATCAAAAAAAAGCGTTAATGTATATAAGCTTCCAACCCCACTTGCTAAAACTAGCATTCTATACCTAAACTTATATCTTAATAATTGTATAGTAACTACAATCAAAAAAAAATTTATCAAAAAATTTTCTATCAGTAATACATCTAAGTATACAATCATAGCATCAACTCCTTGTTTTTATTATAAGACTTAAACAGTTAAAATTTTGTCATAATAAATCTTTTATAAGTGTTTTTTTTTCTTCTTTTTTTCCCTCCTTATCTTCTTTTCCCTCTTTTTTCTTCTTTTTTCTAAAAATATCAACAAAAAAAAGAGCACTCTTATTCGAGTGCTCTTTACTATTTAAAATCTTCTATTATTTTTTCTTAAGAATGATGGGATACTTAAATCTTCATCCTCATTACTTTCTTCTTTAGCTACTGCAACTTCTGGCTGTAACTCTTCAGTTTGCTTAGCTATAATTACTGTTTTTTCAATTTTCTTGGCCGCAGCAAGTTTATTTGTTTCTTTATCAAACCCTGTTGCTATAACAGTAATTCTTATATTTTCTTTAAGTGATTCATCTATTGCAGTACCAAATATTATATTTGCATCTGGATCTGCTGATTCCTGAACTATTTCAGAAGCTTCATTTATTTCAAATAGACTTAAATCTGGTCCACCTGTAATATTTATAAGAACTCCTGTTGCACCTGTTATAGATGTTTCTAATAATGGTGAAGAAATAGCCTCTTCAGCTGCATCCTTCGCTCTAGTATCTCCTGTACCTTTACCTATACCCATATGAGCAAGACCTTTATCAACCATTACTGATCTAACATCAGCAAAATCAAGGTTGATTAATCCAGGATTTGTTATAAGGTCTGATATACCTTGTACACCTTGTCTTAAAACATCATCTGCTTTTTTGAAAGAATCAAGTAAAGTTGTTTTCTTATCAACCATACTTAAAAGTCTCTCATTTGGAATTGTAACTAAAGTATCAACTTTAGCCTTTAAATTCTCAATTCCCATTTCAGCATGTTTCATTCTTCTTCTACCTTCAAATGGGAATGGTTTTGTTACTATTCCAACAGTTAATACTCCCATTGATTTAGCTACTTCAGCAACTACTGGTGCAGCACCTGTTCCAGTACCACCACCCATACCAGCAGTAATAAATACCATATCAGCGCCTTTTATAGACTCTGTTATCTCTTCTAAACTTTCTTCAGCAGCTTTTTTCCCTATCTCTGGATCAGCTCCGGCACCTAAGCCTTTTGTAAGCTTATCTCCAATTTGAATCTTATGTGTTGCATGTGAAAGCATTAACGCTTGTTTATCAGTATTAATAGCTATAAATTCTACGTCTTTAAGACCTTCCATTATCATTCTATTAACAGCGTTACTTCCACCACCTCCACAACCAATTACTTTTATATTAGTAAAATCTTGCATATCTACATCAAAATCTAACAAAATAACTCCTCCTTTAAAAAATATCCCCTAAAAATCTCAATACTTTAGATAATCCTTTTTTCTTTACTTCTTTAACATCTTCATTTGAAATTTTATCCTCTTCAACAATTATATCTTTCACTTCTTCTGGAATATATATAATTATATCTTTACCTATTAATTTTAACCTATCATATACCTCTTTAACAATAGCAATCGACGTAATTATTGAAGAATTTTCGACTTTAATATCATTTTTTGTAAAAACTTTGGTTTTTTTCTGTAAAACTTCCTCAATTAAAACTTCTATGTTCTCAAACAAACATATGCTATCACCAAAAACAGTTACTTTAGTCATACCATCATAAATGTTTTTTTCCTCTGCATATTTCCTTATATAGCTAAGAATCTCTTCAATTCTGGCATTTATAACATCATAAAACAATACAGAATCAATATTAACATCATTATGCGTTATCTTAGAAAACTCTCTTCTTAATGTATCATACTTTGGCGCATACTCTGTTTTTATTGTATCTAAAACTTCTTCATCAAACTTAGTTATAAATGACAAATCTTTTATTATGTTAACTCCACCAAGTTCTATACTCTTCATGTCATTAATTCTATTATTTTCATAATATATAAAATCTGTTTTTTCATCACCAAAGTCTATAAAAAGTTCTGGACCACTATTTATATTATCGGCACTAAACAAATCTTTTAAAGCGTTTAGCCCTAAAATAAATCCATTTATTTTACAACCTATACTATTAAATATATCCTGTATATCATTTAAATACTCTTTTTCAGTAGCAATAATATCTAAATCTATCTCAATTGACAATGCATTTTTTTCTATAGGACTATCTAATACCATTTGACCATCTAAATAAATATTTCTTATTATACTATCAAATATGTACTCACCACTATCTTTAGTGATACTTTGTCCATCCATGTAAGCACTTAAAACTTCTTTCTTACTCACAACACTCTGTGCATTGTCTAATAGGAAAACTCCTTTATTACACTTAACATTTGTATGTTCTGTCCCAATAGATAAATATACTGAATCTATTCTTTCCGAATTTCTATGTGATAATTCTTCTAAAACATCCAATATTGATTCAGTAAGTAGCTTTTTATCTACTACCTTACATTTACTTATTCCATTAGAAACTTTTGTTATAGTATCAACTATTTCAAACTCTCCATTTATCTCTGTTCCAATAGCACCTGAAATATTTTTACTTTCTATACTTAAGGCAACTAACTTCTCGTTCATTTTGTTACCTCCTAATTAATATTAAGCCAAGTTTAAACTTGGCATAATTTTAATATAATATCATTCTACTTAACATATCTCTGTCAACTGAAAAACTTGTAGCTGTATCAGATGTAATAAGTCTTTTCTTATAAAGTTCTGCTAACGCCATATCCATAGTTTTCATACCATACTTACTTCCAGTTTGAACTGATGAATCTATCTGATGTGTCTTACCTTCTCTAACAAGGTTTTGTATTGCAGGTGTTGAAATCATTACTTCAAGCGCCGCTGTTCTACTACCTTCAATTGTAGGAACTAGTTGTTGTGATATAATCCCTTGAAGTACAGTTGATAATTGTACTTTTATCTGTTGTTGTTGATGAGGTGGGAATACATCTATAATTCTATCAATAGTTTTAGAAGCACCTATTGTATGAAGAGTAGAAAATACTAAGTGACCAGTTTCAGCAGCTGTTATAGCTATTGATATAGTTTCAAGATCTCTCATCTCTCCAACAAGTATAACATCTGGATCTTCTCTTAATACTGACTTTAATGCTCTTTCATAACTTATAGTATCTTTACCTACTTCTCTTTGATTTACTATGCATTTATTATGTTTATGAAGATATTCTATAGGATCCTCAAGTGTTATTATATGAGCATCTCTAGTACTATTAATCTCATTTATCATAGCTGCTAAAGTTGTACTCTTACCACTACCTGTTGGTCCTGTTACAAGAACTAATCCTCTTTTTTTAGTTGTTAAATCTTTTAAAATGCTTGGATGATTAAGTTCATCAAGTGTTGGTATCTTTAAAGTTATAACCCTTATAGCAAGTGCTGTACTACTTCTTTGCTTAAAAACATTAACCCTGAATCTTCCCATTCCTTGTGCTGAGTATGATGTATCATATTCTCCCTCTTTCTCATAAGCATCATATCTTTCTTCTAATATTTGTCTTGCAAAATTTTCTGTATCTGTTGGTTTTAAAACCTCTTGACCAATTTTTCTTAAACTACCATTTATTCTAATAGCCGGCTGCATTCCAACTGTTAAATGCAAATCTGAAGCTTTCTCTTCTACCGTTAATTTTAATAACTCATTTAAATCAAACATTATAAACCTCCAAAATTTTAATATTCCCTTAATCTTAAAATAAGAACTGCCTATTTTCTAAACAAGCAATTCTTAAAACCCATTCTTAACCATAGTTTAAATAAACTTATTCTACAATAAATTATAAACCAAAACTAAATTAATTGCTAGGATTTTAGGGTATTAAAATTTGAAATCTATTTTTGTAAATTAAACTCTTTTAATAATTTTTTCAATGCTTTTTTTTCTATTCTCGATACATAAGAGCGTGATATTCCAAGTATTAAAGCAATTTCTCTTTGTGTCTTAACATCTCCATCTAGAAGTCCATATCTCATTTCTAATATTTCTTTCTCCCTATCTGTTAAAACAAGCTTCATTTTACTATATAAAGCTTTTACTTGTAATCTATTTTCAACCGCTTCAAGTACAGAATCTCCCTCACTGCTCAAAACATCAATAAGACAAATCTCATTACCCTCTTTATCTACTCCTATTGGATCTTGCAAATATACCTCACCTTTAGTTTTCTTAGTATTCCTAAAGAGCATTAATATTTCATTTTCTATACATCGAGCTGCATATGTAGCAAGCCTTGTACCTTTCCCTAAATTAAATGACTCTATTGCTTTAATCAAACCTACCGTACCTATTGATATAAGATCATCTATATCTTTATTAGGATATGAATATTTTTTAACTATATGCGCTACAAGTCTTAAGTTTCTTTCAATCAAAACACTTTTAGCTTCTACATTCCCTCCTTGAAACTCCATTAAATAAAACTCCTCCTCCTTTTCATTTAATGGTTTGGGAAATGTTGTATTTCCTGTAACATACCCTGTAAAAAATATATTGCTACTAATCACACTAACTATATGTTGCAACATAAACAATTTTAATTCCTCCTAATATCGCTTATTACAGTATATGATTATTAACGTTAAAAATTTCTTACTTTTAAATTTATTTTTTTAGAAGTTCTAAAACTATATCTTTAAATATTGGTGCTGCTGTATTTCCACCACCAAGGTCAACACCGTTTTCTTCTTTTTCATTTATATTTGGAAGAAAAACAACCATATTATAAAACTCTCCATCAAGCTCAAAATATCCAAGAAACCATCCATGTGATTCTTTACCTGACTGTGTTGTTCCAGTTTTTCCACCAATTTCAACACCTTCTATTTTTGCTCTAATCCCTGAACCTGAATCAACACAATCTCTTAATAGCACTCTTATTGCCTCAGCTGTTTCTTTACTAATCAACTCTTCTTTTTGTGTATCAAATTCTTTAACAACATCACCATTTGTATTTTCAAACTCTTTTAATATATATGGTTTTATATACTCACCATCATTCATTATAGTTGATAAACTTCCTACAACCTGCATAGGTGTAGATAAAATACTTTGACCTATTCCAACTTCTCCCCCTGCAAGTTCTAAATTCCCACCATCCCCTTTGCCTTCCATACCTGTATTTGTATCTAAATTTAAAACTTTATCAAAATAACCCTGATTTATTGCAAAATTTTGTAATTTCTCCAAACCAACTTCAGCCCCAAGTTTCGCAAAAATATCATTACATGATACTTCCATAGCTTTTTGAATATTTATTTTACCATGTATAAGTTCTTCTCTACATATCATCCCATTACATTCTTTTATATCTGACAATTTCACATTATTATATTCCATAGCAGCTGCCAGTGTTGTTACTTTAAAAACAGATCCCGGTTCATATCCAGCCCCTCCCCCTGCACCTGTTACAATATTAGGTTCAATGTCATCTTTTTGTCCAAGTGCTAAAACTTCCCCAGTTTTTGATTTAACTATAGCTACACCTATATTATCAAACTTACTATACTCCTCTTTATTCAAAACACTTCTAACAATTTCTTGATATTCTTTATCTAATGTTAATACCATATTTTTATTTTTCTCATTAATCTCATATTCTTTTTGTTTATATATACCATCTAAATCTTTTTCAAAGACAATATTAGTATTCTTATTATCCTTCGTAGCCTCCACAATCTGCCCCTCTAATGAATCTTTGTCTTTTTTATAATTATCTGTTTTTTTAAAAACATGTCTTCCACGGTCCTTCATAAGCATACTCTCTATGCTCCAATTATTTAAATTATCAATTTCATCATATTCATATGCATATATCCCTTTAACATCTGATAATAAACTTATTTTTTCAAAAGCTTTCTTAGATATATCATATGTTACTCGTTCTTCATTCATAATAGAGTTGGCTTCAAAACTTGGAATTTCCTCTTTAATTATATAATTAAAATTTATAAAGTTATCTAAATTTTGATTCATTGCATTAGCTGAAAAAGTTTTTCCATCAATTATAACCTTATATTTTCTTTTGTAAGTATTTAAATCTTTACCATTCCTATCTAACAACAAATAATTATAATTTCCAACATGCTCTTTTTCTATGCTATTATCCCACTCTGTATTAACAACCATAGGATTATATTTTTTTTGCACATAAAATGTTCTACACCCTAGTATCATAAACATTATAACCGCACCTAGTTTTATCCAAATTATTTTTTTCTTATATTTATATTTTTTACTAAACAAAAAAACACCCCTTTTGACTAGATACTAGCCTTTAAAGGAGTGTTTTATACATTATTTATCTATTTCTTGCTTAATCTTTGCAACCATTATATCAATTGCTACTTTATTTCTTCCACCTTCTGGAATTATAATATCAGCATATTTCTTTGTTGGTTCTGTAAATTGATTATGCATAGGCTTAACAACATTTAAGTACTGACTTATAACAGACTCCATTGTTCTACCTCTTTCATTCATATCTCTAACCATTCTTCTGATAATTCTAACATCAGCATCAGTATCAACATAGATTTTAATATCTAATAATTCTCTTATTCTTGGATCTTCTAAAACTAGAATTCCTTCAACAATTATTATTTCTTTTGAATCTACATTAATTCTTTCTACACTTCTATTATGAGTAGTAAAGTCATAAACTGGTTTATCTATGCTTTTCCCCTCTAATAAATCACCTAAATGTTCAACTAAAAGATTTATATCAAATGCATTTGGATGATCATAATTAGTTTTACATCTATCTTCTGGTGTTAAATGACTTTGATCTTTATAGTACGAATCTTGCTCCATCATTGCTATGCACTCTTCACTGAATTTTGCATATATTTCTTTTGCAATAGTACTTTTCCCTGATCCTGTTCCACCTGTTATCCCTATTAGTATCGGTTTAGTCATTTGTTATTTGCCTCCTTGGTTAGTCATTACCATAAGTGGTTTCACTTTTTTGTTGGTAACAAGCATATCATCCACATTTAACTTCTCTTCAGTTTTAATTGTGAATATCATTGTTGCTTTATTAGCTACATCAATTTTCACTCCAGCTTCATCATGCATATCTTCAAGGTTAAATTTAAAGTAATCTCTACCTGGAGTTAAAACTTCAACTTCTTCCCCTTCAAATACTCTATTCTTTTGTAAAATTGTTGCTATCTTAGTTTCTTCATCATAAGCTTTAACAACACCAACTATATCAAAATCTCTTACATATGAAGTTGTATCAAATATCTCTGTATTGCTCTTTCTACCAAAGTAGAATCCTTTTTCATATTGTCTATGACTTATTCTCATAAGTATTTCCTTATGTTTTGGATTAAGAACATAATTTTCTTTATCATCAAAGTATGCATCTACAGCTTCTCTATAAGCTTTTACAATAGAAGCTACATAGAATTCACTCTTCATTCTACCTTCAATTTTAAATGAATGTATACCACTCTCTACAAGTTCTGGAATATGATCTATCATACATAAATCTTTTGCATTCATTATATATGTTCCATCTTCATCTTCAACTATTGGATATAATTCACCTGGTCTTGTTTCTTCCATGATGTAGTATTTATATCTACAAGCATTTGAACAAGCACCTCTGTTAGCATCTCTACCTAACATATAGTTTGATATAAGACATCTTCCTGAATAAGCTATGCACATTGAACCATGAATAAATGCTTCAAGTTCACAATCTTCTGGTAAGTTTTCTTTGTACCCTTCAATCTCTTTGAAGCTAAGCTCTCTTGCAAGAACTATTCTTTTAATACCTTGTTTATACCAAAATTCTGCTGCTTTCCAGTTTACATTATTAGCTTGAGTACTTAAATGTATCTCAAGTTTGGGTGCAACTTCCTGTGCAATAGCAATAATTCCTGGATCTCCAGCTATTATTGCATCAATCCCAGCCTCATAAAGAGCTGTAATATAAGCAGGTGCACCTTTTAAATTTCCATTTCTAGCAAATACATTCATAACAACATACACTTTTGCATTTCTAGCGTGTGCATATTCTACAGCCTCAGCAATTTGCTCATTTGAGAAATTATCTGCAAATGCTCTTAAATTAAGTTGACTTCCACCTAAATAAACGGCATCAGCACCATAATCAATAGCTGTTTTTAATTTACTTAAATTACCTGCTGGAGCAAGTATTTCTGGTTTTTTCATTATAAATTCCTCCTCTTAGTTATAGCAATCCCATCTCCCATCGGAATGACTGTTGTTATAAAGTTATCTGAATTTGAAACCATCTCAAGATATGATCTCATTCTCCTAACAATTGTAACCTGTCTTCTTTTAACTAAGTCATCAGTAGCAATCATGCCTCTAAATAAAACATTATCTGCTATTAATACACCATCATCAGAAAGCATTCTAAGACAGTGTGGTAAAAAATGATTATAGTGGCCTTTTCCTGCATCCATAAATATAAAATCAAACTTCTCATCTAATTCTTCTAAATGTTCTAAACAGTCGCCTTCTAAAATCTTTATCTTACTCTCTAATCTATACTTTTTTATATTTTCTTTTGCATAAGAGATCATTTTTTCATCTCTCTCAATACTTATTATAGAACAATCACCATTTAAAGTTTTGTTCATAAGCATTGATGAATATCCAATAGCAGTACCAAGTTCTAAAATCTTCTTTGGCTTTTGCATTAAAAGCATAAGCTCTAGAAATTTAGCACCTTCTTTTTGAATTATCGGTACATTATGTTCATCTGCAAATTCTTCTAACTGTTTAAATTCATCTGTTCTGTTTGGAATCAATCTACGAAGATAGTCTTCCATATATCCAAATGTTACTCCACTCACTGACTAAACACCTCTTGCATTTATAGTTTTATCCATTAACTTTTTTATATACCTTTTGGAATTCTGTCCAACTACTAGTAAAGAAATGTTCTTTTCCATTTAATATATAATATAAATAATCTGTTTTAGCTGGCTTTAAAGCAGCTTCTAAACATTCTATCCCTGGATTATTTATTGCTCCTATTGGAAGTCCCTCTACATAATATGTGTTATATGGTGACTCAATTTTTAAATTTTTGAAATAAACCTTATCTTGATGCTTTCCAAGTGCATATAAAACTGTAGCATCTAACTGTAGTTTCATATTTTTAGCTGTTCTATTTTCAATAACAGATGAAACAAGTTCTCTTTCTTTAGGGTTTTGTGCTTCCCCTTCTATCATTGAAGCTATAGTAACATATTTTTGATAATCATTTTCACTTATTTTAACTCCTGTTTCCTTCTGTGCCTCTAACATAACTTTTTGGAACTGATTTAACATCATTGATATTATGTCATTTGCAGTTGCATTTTTAGGAATATCATAAGTATCAGGATATAAGAATCCTTCTAAATTATATCTTCTCTCAGGATTTGCTTTTATATAACTTGGTAGTGGATAGTTTTTAACAGCAGTTAAAAATACATCTGACTTCATTATACCTTCTGACTGTAATCTTTCAGCCATTTTTTCAATTGTAAATCCTTCTGGGAAAGTTACTTTATATGTAGCTACTTTACCTTCATCTAACATATTTATGAAATCTTCAAGACTTATATTGCTTGGAACTTCATAAGTTCCCGGTCTAATATCTGATTGTGAAGAGTTTAATTTTAAATATATTTTTGTAAGAAAAGTATTATTTATGATCCCCTTATTTTCTAGTTCTCCAAGGACAGCATATAAATACTCACCATTATTAACCTTAATATCAAATACTTTACTTGTAGTATTAAATGGCTTATCTTTATTTTGAGTATATTTAAAAGTAAAAACGCCTAAAATTGTTAATATAACTAAAGCAATAAATACAATAATTATAATTACTTTAGATTTTAAACTTTTTCTCATAGAATTTCCCCCTATTATATAATATAAATAGCCAAAAAAAACTTTTGGCTATTTACATATATTATAATATTTTTCTATAAATTAAGAAACTATTTTCTTGATGATCTCTTTCTTTCGTTAGCATCTAATATTCTTTTTCTTATTCTTATAGTTTCAGGTGTTACTTCTACTAATTCATCATTAGCAATAAACTCTAAGCACTGCTCTAATGACATTTCTTTAAATGGAATTAATTTTAAAGCATCATCTGCTCCTGATGATCTTGTGTTAGTAAGTTGTTTCTTTCTACAAATGTTGATTTCTAAATCTTCAGCTCTTGCAGATTCTCCACATACCATACCAGCATATACATCTGTTCCAGCACCGATAAATAATATTCCTCTATCTTGTGCATTATATAATCCGTAAGCTACAGCTGTTCCACTTTCATATACAACTACTGAACCTCTACTTCTTCCTGGCATTTCACCTTTAACTTTTTCGTATCCATCGAATACGTGGTTCATTATTCCATTACCTTTTGTATCTGTCATGAATTCATTTCTAAATCCAATAAGACCTCTAGCTGGTATTCTGAACTCAAGTCTTGAATATCCATTAACTGCAGATGTCATGTTTACCATTTCACCTTTTCTTGGTCCTAGTTTTTCCATTATAGGTCCCATGAATTCTTCAGGTACATCTATTGTTAAGTACTCCATTGGCTCAACTTTAACTCCATCAATTTCTTTGAAGATAACGTTAGGCTTAGATACTTGAAGTTCGAATCCTTCTCTTCTCATTGTTTCTATAAGTATTGATAAGTGAAGTTCTCCTCTTCCACTTACTTCGAAACACTCAGGTGTTAATTCATTAACTCTTAAACTTACGTTTGTTTCAAGTTCTTTCATTAATCTATCTCTTAAGTGTCTTGATGTTATGAACTTACCTTCTTTACCAGCAAATGGTGAGTTATTAACCATGAAGTTCATGTTAAGTGTAGGCTCGTCTATTTTGATAAATGGTAATGCTTCTGGTGTAGCAGCATCTGCAATAGTTTCTCCTATATTGATATCTGATGTACCACTTATAGCAACTACGTCTCCAATTGTAGCTTCTTCTACTTCAACTCTGTTAAGACCATCGTAAGTAAATAAGCTTGATATTTTAAATTTAGCTGTTTCTCCATTTTCTTTAACTGCAACAACTTGTTGGTTTCTCTTAGCTATTCCTCTTTCGATTCTTCCTATAGCAATTTTACCAACGTACTCACTTGAATCAAGACTTGTAACAAGCATTTGAAGTGGTGCTTCTTTATCTCCAACTGGTGCTGGAACGTGCTTAAGTACTAATTCAAATAAATCTTTCATATCTTCTTTAGGTGATTCTAAATCAGCTGTACATACACCATTTCTAGCTGATGCATATAAAATTGGGAAGTCTAATTGCTCATCTGTAGCACCAAGTTCTAAGAATAACTCGAATACTTCATCAATTACTACTTCTGGTCTAGCATCTGATTTATCAATTTTATTGATAACTACTGCTGGGCATAATCCAAGCTCTAAAGCTTTTCTTAAAACGAATTTAGTTTGAGGCATTGGTCCCTCATATGAATCTACAACTAAAAGAACAGAATCTACCATTTTAAGTACACGTTCAACTTCTCCACCGAAATCTGCGTGACCTGGTGTATCTATTATGTTAATTTTAATACCTTTATATTGAACTGATGTATTTTTTGAAAGAATTGTTATTCCTCTCTCTTTTTCAAGATCGTTAGAATCCATTACTCTTTCTTCTATTTTTTCATTTGTTCTAAATGTATTACTTTGTTGTAATAATGCGTCAACTAAAGTAGTTTTACCGTGGTCAACGTGGGCTATTATAGCTATATTTCTTATATCTTCTCTTACAAAATTACTCATTATTTTTTTCCTCCAAACATTTTCTGCGTTTTATCGCATAAAAAATTGGATACATATTTCAGTACCCAACTTTTCTTTCTCACTTTAGAATTTTAATGCTTTCATTTTAAATTGTCAACACTAATATTTATTTTCTAAATTAAGCAATCCTTATATTTCCATAATTATTGGTAATATCATTGGTCTTCTTCTAGTTTTTTCATATAAATATGATTTTAATACATCTCTGATTGTTGACTTAATAGTCGCCCAATCTTTTATATTATTTTCTTCACATTTAGCTAAAGCATCTCTTACAACATTTTTAGCTTTACCCATAAGATCTTCTGACTCTCTAACATATACAAATCCTCTTGAAATAATATCTGGACCTGATGCTATATATCCACCAGCTTTATCCATTGTAACTACAACTACAACTATTCCATCTTGTGATAAATGTCTTCTATCTCTTAATACTATATTTCCAACATCTCCAACTCCAAGACCATCAACAAATACTTGACCTGTTGGAACAGTTCCAGCTTTCTTGATAGAATCTCTAGTTAATTCTACTATATCACCATTTTCAATGATTAAAGTATTTTCTGGAGCAAGACCAAGTTCATGTGAAAGTTTCTCATGTCTCTTTAAATGTCTATATTCACCATGTATTGGAACAAAGAACTTAGGTCTAACTAAAGAATGCATAAGTTTAAGTTCTTCTTGGCAAGCATGACCTGAAACGTGTATTCCTTCTGACGCTTGATATATAACATCAGCACCTTTTTTAGATAGTTGATTTATAACTTTTGATACAAGCTTCTCATTACCTGGTATAGGTGTTGCTGAAAGAATTACTGTATCACCTTGAATTATATTTAACTTTCTATGCTCTGATGCTGCCATTCTTGCAAGTGCTGACATTGGCTCTCCTTGACTTCCTGTTGTAATAATAGTAAGTTGGTCTGCTGGTACTTTGTTTATACCATCTATATTTACAAGTGTTCCTTTTTGAATATTAAGATATCCAAGTTCTATAGCCACTTGCATTATATTTTCCATACTTCTACCTGAAACTGCAACTCTTCTTCCTAATTCTTCAGATGCTTGTATAATTTGCTGCACTCTGTGAATATTAGATGCAAAAGTAGCTATAATAATTCTACCTTTTACCTTGCTAAATATTCTATTAAGATTTTCACCTACTGTTCTTTCAGATGGTGTATATCCTGGTTTTGTAACATTTGTTGAATCACATAAAAGTGCTAAAACACCTTTTTTCCCAAGTTCTGCAAATCTACAAAAATCCATTCTTTCTCCATCAATAGGAGTATACTCTACCTTAAAATCTCCAGTGTGTAATATAACTCCCATAGGTGTATGAACAGCTATAGCAACTGAATCAGCAATACTATGATTTGTTTTTATAAACTCAACTGATGTTGAATTTAATTTTATTATGTCCTTTGCCTTAACTGTAATTAATTCAGTTGTAGCTAATAAACCATGTTCTCTTAATTTAGTTGTTAATATACCAAGTGTTAATTTAGTCCCGTATATTGGTACATTAAGCTGTTTTAACACATATGGTATAGCACCTATATGATCCTCATGTCCATGTGTTATAAATATCCCTCTAACCTTGTCGGCGTTTTTAATAAGATAAGAAACATCAGGAATTACTATATCAATTCCATACATATCATCATCTGGAAATTTAAGTCCACAATCAATTACAATTATATCATCCTTAAACTCTATAGCTGTTATGTTTTTTCCAATCTCATTTATCCCTCCTAAAGGTATTATTCTTGCCTTTAGTTTTTCTCTTTTCATAATTTCCTCCTTGTAAAATCTTCATAACATACATTATGAAATAATCTTCTTTTGATAAAGTTATATTTTTATAACTTTTCTATATAATGACATCCCTGTTATAGGCAACATCTTTACTTTCTACATTTCCCACATATTCCAAAGAACTTAACTGAATGGTCTTCTATTTTAAATGAATATTTTTGCTCTACCTCATTTTCCAATTCTTCAAGCAAATCATCTTCAACTTCTGAAACACTTCCACAAGTATTACAAACTAAATGATGATGTCTATGATTTTCATTTTCATTGGCTAACTCATATCTACTACATCCATCATTTAAATCAAGTTTATAAATAACACCCATTTCTTCTAACAGTAAAATAGTTCTATACACTGTTGCAAGACCTATTTCTGGACAATTTACTTTCACTTGATCATAAATTTCCTCTGCTGTTAAATGTTTTTTTTCACTATCTATTATAATATCTACTATAGCTCTTCTTTGTGGAGTAAGTTTATATCCTTTACTCTTAAACTGTTCTTTAAGAGTTTTATAATCTTTAGCAGTTAATTGCGCCATATTACTTCAACCCCTCACTCATTTTATTTTTTCTTATTCTTCGTTCATGATAGCTGAATACGCTTCTTCAATCATAGCAAGTTCAACTTCATTGTCAACTGGCTCTAATCCCTCACTACCATCTTCATCTTTAACTATTCTCATAGCTATAACATCACCATTCTCATCTTCTTCTGGTGTTAATAGAACAAATTCTGTTCCTTCTATTTCTAAGTATGTTTCAACTAAAAAAGTAACCTCCACACCATTTTCATCACTTAGTACTATTCTATTTATATCTTCTTGCATTATTCTTGCTCCTTCTTTTTAAGTTTTGCTAATCTATCTAAATATCCTTGTAAGATATATATCGCCGCTATTTTATCGACTATTTTCTTTCTTTTAGCTCTTGATAAATCGCCTTCTATCATTGCCTTATGAGCTGCTACTGTTGTAAGTCTTTCATCCCAATATTCTATCTTTGGATCAAAACTTTTTGTAAGTTGTTCACAAAACTCATATATCATTTCACCTGATGGTCCTATTGTACCATTCATATTCTTAGGTAACCCTGATACTATAAATTCAACATTATACTCGTCATATATTTTCTTTACTTCTGCAACATCTGCTGTATAATTTTTTCTTTTTATAGTTGTGATTCCCTGAGCAGTCCATCCCATTGGGTCACTAACAGCAACTCCGATAGTTCTACTTCCTATGTCTAATCCTAAGATTCTCATATATTACTCCTTATAGTTAAAGAGCGCCCATAAAGGGCACTCTTTTATTTTATCTCAAGATAAGTCTTCATGACCTCTTCAAGAATTTCATCTCTCTCTAGTTTTCTAACTAAAGCTCTTGCCCCATTATAATTAGTAATGTAAGTAGGGTCTCCTGAAATTAAATATCCAACTAATTGATTAACTGGATTATAACCTTTTTCTTTTAGAGAAGTATATACATCTGTTAAAATAATTTTTGTTAAATCCTCTTTATCATTGTTAAAATCAAATTGCATTGTGTGTTCTAAATTATTACCCATAGTTTCGCTACTCTTGTAGCTTCACCCCCTTACAATATTTACACTAAATTATAGTTTTAGTATTGACTTTATTTCATTTTCTATTCATTTTACTGAACGTTACGTTTCGTTAATTTCATTATAAACTATATTCTAATAAATGTATACTATTTTACTAGGTTTTCTAAAACATCCTTAGCTTTTTCTAATGCTTCTTCAATTTTAGCAGGGTTTTTTCCACCAGCTTGAGCCATATCTGGTCTTCCACCACCGCCTCCGCCAACTACTGAAGCAATCTCTTTTATAATCTTTCCACAGTGAACTCCATTTGTAAGAGAATTCTTAGTTGCCATAGCAATTAAATTAACTTTTCCTGCTGCTTCACTTGCTAAAACAACAACTCCAACATCCATTTTGTTTCTTACTTTATCAGCAAGATCTCGAAGTGAAGCACCATCTATATCTTTAAGTGCTGCTCTAACTAAAGTAACACCGTTAATATCAACTGAATTATTTAATATATCTTCTTCTGCTCCATCTACAAGTTTAGATTTTAGCTCTGTAATCTCTTTATCTTTCCCTTTAAGTTCATGGATTTGAGAATCTATTTTTGAAAGAATATCTTTTTCAGCACACTTTAATGCTTTTGATGCTTTTCTAAGAACTTCTGATTTAGCTTCTATATATTTTAAAGCCTCAAGTCCTGTAACTGCCTCTATTCTTCTAATTCCTGCTGCAATTCCACTTTCTGAAATTATTTTGAATAATCCAATTTCTCCTGCATTAGAAACATGAATTCCTCCACATAACTCTTTTGAGAATTCTCCAACTGCAACAACTCTAACTTTATCACCATATTTATCATCAAATAAACAAGTTGCTCCACTTTCTTTAGCTTCTGCTATAGTCATTTCTTTAGTTATAACTGCATCAACATTCATTATTTGTCTATTAACTAACATTTCTACATCTTTAATTTCTTCATCTGTTAAAGCTGCAAAGTTTGTAAAGTCAAATCTTAATCTCTCATCATTACAATATGAACCTGATTGATGTACTTGCTCTCCTATAATCTCTATTAGGGCAGCTTGAAGCATATGTGTTGCTGTATGGTTCTTTCTTATATCATTTCTTCTAGCTTCATCAACTTTTAATGTAGCTATTTCTTTTAATGATATTGTCCCCTCAGTAATTTTTACATAATGAACAAACTTTCCACCAACATTTTTTCTACAATCTAGAATTATTCCTCTTCCAGTAGAAGTTTCAATTGTTCCTGTATCTCCAACCTGACCACCCATTTCTGCGTAGAATGGAGTAACTGGTACAACTACAAATCCTTCTTGACCTTCTGTTAATTCTTCTTTTAACTCTTCATTATCACCAATAACTACTATTTCTGACTTTATCTCAAGTTTATCATAACCATCAAATGCAGTTTCTATTTTTGCATCAAGTTTATTTACAGGACCATCAGCTCCCATGTAGCTTGTTTCCCCTCTTGCATTTCTAGCTCTTTCTCTTTGCTCTTGCATTTCCACATTGAATCCATCTTTGTCTACTGTAAATCCTTTTTCTTCTAAAATTTCCTCAGTAAGTTCAAGTGGGAATCCATAAGTATCATATAATTTAAATGATTTCTTACCTGAAAGAATTGTACTTCCTTCTTTTTCTGTTTCTTCAATGTATGATTTTAAAATCTCCATACCACCATCTATTGTTTGGTTGAATCTTTCTTCTTCTATCTTTATGATTTTTTTAATATTTTCTTTATTTTCTTTAAGTTCTGGATATGCATCTCCATAATTATCAACTATAACATCAACAATTTTATATAAGAATAATCCATCAGCTCCAAGCATTTTACCATGTCTAGCAGCTCTTCTAAGAAGTCTTCTTACAACATAACCTCTACCTTCATTACTTGGTCTTACTCCATCTGATATAAGCATTGTAGTGCTTTTTGCATGGTCTGTTATTATTCTAAGTGATGTATCAACACTAGCATCTTTTCCATACTCTGTATTTGTAAGCTCACAAGCTTTAGCAAGTATAGCTTTAACAACATCTATTTCAAATATGTTATCCACACCTTGCATTATTGTAGCTATTCTCTCAAGTCCCATACCAGTATCTATATTCTTTTGAGCAAGCTCATTGTATTTTCCATCTTCATCTTTTTCAAACTGTGTGAAAACAAGGTTCCAGAATTCAACTATTCTATCATTATCAGCAGCAGCTAAGAACTCTTCAGCAGTTTCTGCTTTCTGTCCTGCTTCTCTTTCAAAATGAATTTCTGTACATGGACCACATGGACCAACACCTATTTCCCAGAAGTTTTCTTCTTTATCAAGTTTAAATATTCTACTTGAATCTATATCTGTACTTTTTGTCCAAATATCATAAGCTTCATCATCTTCCTGATATACAGTTACATAAAGTCTATCTTTTGGTATATTAAGTTCTTTTGTTATAAACTCCCAAGCCCATGGTATTATTTCACCTTTAAAGTAATCTCCAAATGAGAAGTTACCAAGCATTTCAAAGCAAGTAGCATGTCTTGAAGTTTTACCTATGTTCTCTATATCCCCTGTTCTAACACACTTTTGACAAGTTGTTATTCTGTTTTTTGGTGGCTGTTCAACCCCTGTAAAGTAAGGTTTAAGTGGTGCCATACCAGCACTTATAAATAGTAAACTGTTATCATTTTTTGGTATTAATGAGAATGACTCTAATTTTAAATGCCCTTTGTTCTCAAAGAAGCTAAGATACTTAGCTCTTAAATCATTTGTTCCTGTAAATTTCATTATTATTTCCCTCCATATTGGTAATTATTTTATTTTAAAATATAAAAAGCCCCCATCCCAGTAAGGGACGGAAGCTGTATTTCCCGCGGTACCACCCTAATTATGTATTTTATAAAAATACATCACTTAAGTAAATTAGCTCCAAGGTAGCTTCAATAAAATCATCTAAAAAGTTTTCACCAACCACTTTTTCTCTAAATAGATTCAATTTATTTACTCGTCCTCTTCTTCGCTAAGAATATTATTCTATAAAATTATTATAAAAAAGATTTCTTTTTATGTCAATATCAACTCTCATTAAAATAAGTAATAATCTATATCCTCATATATTATTTTCATAATAACTCCAAGTGGAATAACTAATACCATTCCAAGAAGTCCTGCAACTTTTTCTCCAATTAAAAGTAAAATTATCACCATAAGCGGATGTATTTTTATACTATTTGCAGTTACCTGTGGTGCTAATATATTTCCTTCTACTTGTTGAATAATTAAAAATAATATTATTACATATAAAACCTTTATAGGGTCATCCATCATTGCAATCAAAATTGCTGGAACTGCTCCAAGAAAAGCCCCAAAATAGGGAACTATATTAAGCATTCCATTCAATATAGATATCAAAAGTATAAACTTAATATCTACAAATAATAGTCCTATAAAGGTTAAAATTCCAACAAACAAACACAAACTAAACTGCCCTATTATATATTTCCCAAGCACCCTATCTATATCCTTTGAAATTTTTCTTACAAGAGGTCTTTTATTTGCTGAAAAAAGTAGTAATACTTTATTACCAATAAGCTCTGAATCTGCTAATAAGTAATATGCCACAATTGGTACTATTGCAAGAGCTATTATATTTTCACTAAAATCAATTATCCACATAAATATTCTATCTGTCGTTCCCTTTATTAAAATATTTACTTTTTCGCCAAATTGACTATTAACTATTGCATAAAACTCTTCTTTAGGTATATTTATTTTTGATATTATCCGCTCTATTATTTTTTCAAGATTACCTATAATTGATGTAAGATTAATACTTTCTTTTAACACACTAGGTACAAGTAGTATAAATATTCCTATTAAAATAGTAATCACTCCAAGTATCAATATTATTGCAAGAATTCTACTATTTATTTTAAATTTTTTGAGTATTTTTTTATGTATTGGTTTTAAGCTATATGCTAAAATAAATGAACTTAATAATACAAATATAATATCTCTTGTTACTTTAAACTTAAAAAGCGAATATACCAAAATTAATGATATTATTGTTATAAAAATTATTTTTCCTTTCTTTATATATTTTTTTATATAGCTCACCTCCAAATATTATGAGGCATTGATTTAAAATCAATTTTATTATTACTACGATACAATATGTTCTCATCGCCTAAAATTGTTTCCTTTAGCAAAAGTAAACTTTTTCCATTTATAAATTTATCAAAAAAACCTTTTGAAGTTATCAAAGCTTTAATTTCAAATTTTTCATCAATCAAAAGTTCTTCTACCACTCCTATCATTCTATTGCTAGACTCTTCGATTATATCTAGCCCTTTTATAGCATTAAAATCTAAAGTTTTATGTACCCTTATATTTTTCGCTATAACACTATCTCCTATTGTTATTACATCTTCTATTGCTACAAAATCTTTTTTACTAAAAATACTCTTATTTATTTTAAATCCTATAACCTTTCCCTTATAATAATCTATTGCTATATCTTCTATCTCTCCATATTTTCTCCCTTTATCATTAAAAACTTCTAAAAACTTTAAATCTTTAACTCTATACACACTAGCTCACACCCTCTTATGAAGTAGTATTTACATTTTTGGTTTTTTAATGCAAAAAAAGTAGCCCAAATTGGGCTACTTTAAATTATTTACTAACAAATACTTTCTATTACTCCACCACCAACTACATAGTTTTCTTCATAGAAAACCACTGATTGACCCATTGTAATAGCTCTTTGTTTTTCTTTAAATGTAACTTTAACTCTTCCATTTTCAAGAGGCGTTAGTATTGCTTCTTCTGGTCTTGCTAAATATCTTATCTTAGCTTTCACAGTCATAGGAGTATCTAAATTCTCTATAGACATAAAGTTTACATCTTTACAAATTAATTCTGTTTTAAATATATCTTCTTCAGGTCCTATTACTACTTCATTTCTAATAGGATCTATTGAAGTTACATATGCTGGTCTACCAAGTGATAATCCAAGTCCTTTTCTTTGACCAATTGTATAGTAAACTATACCCTTATGTCTTCCAAGAATATTCCCTTCTTTATCAACAAAGTTACCATCTTTCACTTTACTAGGAACTGCTGTTTTAATATATAATCCATGGTCATTATCTGGTATAAAACAAATTTCCTCACTATCTTTCTTGTTGTGAACATCAAGACCTATTTTTTTTGCTATTTCTCTTATAGTATCTTTTTTATATTCACCACAAGGCATTAATGTATGTTCTAACTGATATTGTGTCATATTATATAAAGCGTATGTTTGGTCTTTTTTGTCATCTTCTGATTTAACTAAAACATGTCTTCCATTAATTTTATCAATTTTCCCATAATGTCCTGTTGCAACATAATCTGCACCAAGCCCCTCTGCTTTCATTAGTAATTCATCAAATTTAAGATGTTTATTACACATAATACAAGGATTTGGAGTTCTTCCATTTACGTACTCATCAACAAAATAATCTATAACATTTTTCTTAAAGCTTTCCCTAAAGTTTAAAACATAGAACGGTATATCAAGTTTATTTGCAACTCTTCTAGCATCTTCAACAGCAGAAAGAGAACAACACCCACCATCTTTTTCTGTATGCTCTGTATCCTCTTGCCATATTTGCATAGTTACACCTATAACATCATATCCCTGCTCTTTTAAAAGATATGCAGCAACCGAACTATCAACACCACCACTCATACCTAAAACTACTTTTTTCTTCAAGTTAATCACCACTTTTAATTATTTTCCATGAACCTCTTCATGTATATGCTCTGAATGTGCTTTTGTAGCCCAAGCTTCAAGACCTTTGCTCTCTCTATAAGCATTAATCGCTTTGTGTATAGCTTCTTCTGCAAGTACAGAACAGTGCATTTTAACTGGTGGAAGTCCATCAAGAGCTTCTGCAACAGCTTTATTTGTTAAAGTCCAAGCATCTTCTAAGCTTTTTCCTTTTATAAGTTCTGTAGCCATACTTGATGAAGCAATAGCTGATCCACATCCATATGTTTCAAAACTAACATCTTTTATTATATTATCTTCAACATTAAGATAAATTCTCATTATATCTCCACATTTAGCATTTCCAACTTCACCTATACCATTAGCATTTTCAATTTCCCCAACATTTCTTGGATTTCTAAAGTGATCCATTACCTTTTCACTATACATCATATTATTTACCCGCTTCCTCTCTTAAATGATTTTTCCATAATGGAGACATTTTTCTAAGTCTCTCAATTATTTTTGGAACACTTTCTAACACATAATCAACTTCTTCTTCTGTTGTTCCATCACCAAGAGTTAATCTTAATGATCCATGAGCAATTTCATGTGGTCTACCAATTGCAAGTAATACATGTGATGGTTCTAATGAACCTGATGTACAAGCACTTCCGCTTGATGCACATATTCCATCAAAATCAAGTGATAAAAGTATTCCTTCACCCTCTATAAATTCAAAACAAATATTACAGTTACCAGGTAGTCTATTTTCATCTCTTGGTCCATTAAGTAATGTATACGGAACTTCTAATAGTCCACTCATAAGTTTATCTCTTAAGAATTTAATTTTTTCTATATGACTCTCCAAATTCTTTGTTGCAATTTCTATAGCTTTACCAAGTCCAACTATCCCTGGAATATTTTCTGTTCCAGCTCTTCTAGCTCTTTCTTGTGATCCACCATGAACAAGGTTATCTATTCTAACACCTTTTCTGATGTATAATGCTCCAATTCCCTTAGGTCCATAAATTTTATGACCTGCAATTGATAATAAATCAATATTCATTTCCTTTACATCTATAGCAACATTTCCAACTGCTTGAACTGCATCAGTATGGAATATAACTTTTCTTTCTCTACAAATAGCACCAATTTCTTTTACTTTTTGTATTGTACCAATCTCATTATTAGCAAACATTACAGATACAAGAGTAGTATTCTCTTTTATTGAATCTTTTAACTCATCAACATTTATGAAACCTTCTTTATCTACATCTAAATAAGTAACTTCAAAACCTTGCTTTTCTAAATACTCACAAGTATGTAAAACTGCATGATGTTCTATTTTAGTTGTTATTATATGATTTCCTTTTTTTCTGTTAGCTGTTGCTACACCCTTGATTGCCCAGTTATCACTTTCTGAACCACCATTTGTGAAATAAATCTCACTTCTTTGTGCATTTAATGCCTTTGCAACTTGCTCTCTTGCATTATCTACTGCTGAATACGTATCTCTTGAGATTGAATAAAATGAAGAAGGATTACCAAATTTCTCTGTGAAATAAGGTATCATTGCTTCTAAAACCTCAGGCTTTACATATGTAGTAGCAGCATAATCCATGTATACTGTTTTACTCATATTACTCGCTCCTAAACTTTATCTTATTTAAATTTTATATTACTTTTTTTGTTTTGCATTTCGTAGTAATCATTAACAACATCTTGAAGTGTTACTGAACAAAGAACACTATCTATACTTGTTTTTATTTTCTGCCATAAGTGTCTTGTAGCACATTCATCTACATTGTAACACTCAACACCTTCTAAACAATCTGATATTTCAATTGGCCCTTCTAACACGTCCATTATTTGTGCAATAGTTATGTCCTCTGGGTTTTTATTTAAAACATATCCCCCTTGAGCTCCTCTTATACTTCTTATAAGTTTCGCTTTTCTTAGAGAACTAAAAAGCTGTTCTAGATAATAATCTGATATATTCTGTCTTTTTGATATTACCTTTATTGATACTGGCTTATCATCATAATGTATGGCTAAATCAACCATAGCTTTGACACCATATCTACCTTTTGTTGACAACTTCATTTCTATTCCCCCTAATACCGAGTATTTTACTATACTTTATAGGCTATATCATACCAAACCCACCTATAAGTGTCAATATCAAACCTAGCTTTCTACTACTTTATTCCTTTTATTTTACCCCAATATGCCTCTAAACTTTTTTCATATTTATTTTCCTGAGATTTATAATATTTTGTCCCTTTTAATGAACTCGGCATATATTCCTGCTTTATATAATTATTTTTATGATTATGTGGATAATCATACCCTGTAGCACCAAGATTTCTAGCTCCACTATAATGTGTATCTTTTAAATGATTTGGCATATCATCTATTTTAACAGTTTCTAAATCATGTAATGCACTACTTATAGCCACATATGCACTATTTGATTTTGGAAGTGTTGCAAGATATATAACCATCTCTGATAAAATTATATTAGCCTCCGGAAAACCAACCCTTTGACAAAGTTCTACTCCACTATTTATAACTGTCAGTGCATTTGGATGTGCCATCCCTATATCTTCTGCTGCAATTATAGATATCCGCCTAATTATTGCCTCTAAATTACCACCTTTTATAAGTCTTGCAAGATAATGAATAGCTGCATCAGCATCACTACCTCTTATGCTTTTATGAAGTGCAGACAATAAGTTATAATATTCATCACCTGATGCATCAGATTTCATATTTGATTGGCTCAATTTTTCTATCTTATCCTTTGTGATTATTATAGTATCTGATAATGAACTCTTCACATAAAGTTCTAAAATTGTATAAGCCTTTCTAACATCACCAGCTGA
>NZ_CAMQRY010000001.1 GCF_947036855.1 uncultured Clostridium sp. | reverse complement strand
ATTTCGTCAATATATAATACAACTCCATTATAATTTAAAAGATTATCAAGATTATTTACAATTTCGTGTATATCCTTAATTGAAGCTGTTGTTGCATTTATTTTATAAAACTTTTTATCTGTATACTTTGCCATAATTCTAGCAAGAGTTGTTTTTCCTGTCCCTGGTGGTCCATAAAAAATAGAATTTATTAAAGTTTTATTTTTCAAAAGATTATTAATTACCGTACCTTTTGATATAATATGGCTTTGTCCTACCATTTCATCTATATCAGTAGGTCTCATAAGTTCTGCAAGTGGTTTCACAAATAACTCCTCCTTTTGAATTTTACTAATTAATATTTTACTATACATTAAATATTTTTTATATATAATTCAAAAAAGGTAGTGCTTTTATGCACTACCTAATATATTTAAACTATCTAATTACATCATAGATTAATGGAAGATTTTCCACACTATCACTAATTTCATAATTCTCAAGTATTTTTTCTACTGCTCTCTTACCTTTTTCTAAATCATTAGCATGTACATAGGCTAAAACATCACCAATCTTAACTTTGTCTGCTCTCTTTTTATTTAGAACCATTCCAACAGCCATATCTATTATACTTTCCTTTGTAGCTCTTCCTGCTCCAAGTTCCATAGCTATAAGTCCCATATTTTCAGCGTGTATTTTACTAACAACACCCTCTTTTAAAGCTTTAACTTCTAAAACAAACTCTGCTTTTGGAAGTTTTGATGTATCATCTATAACATCAATTTCTCCACCTTGTGCTGCTACAAACTCTTTAAGTTTTTCTATAGCTTTACCTGAAGTTATAGTTTCTTTAAGCATATTTCTTGCCTCTTCAACTGTTTTAGCATGTCCTGAAAGTAAAACCATATTACTTCCAAGTTCTAAGCATAATTCAACTAAATCAGCTGGTCCATTACCTTTTAATGTTTCAATAGCTTCCTCAACTTCTAAAGCATTTCCTATAGCAAGACCAAGTGGCTGATCCATATCTGATATAATCGCTATTGTATTTCTACCAACATTAGTACCTATATCAACCATCTCTCTAGCTAAAATCCTAGCATCCTCTGCTGTTTTCATAAATGCTCCATCTCCAACTTTTACATCTAAGACTATAGCATCTGCTCCTGAAGCTATTTTTTTACTCATAATACTTGAAGCAATTAAAGATACATTATCTACAGTTCCTGTAACATCTCTAAGTGCATATAATTTTTTATCAGCTGGAGCTAAATTTCCTGTTTGTCCTCCAACAGCTATTTTAAGCGTATTTACATTATTTATAAATTTCTCATTAGTCATCTCAACAGAGAATCCTTTGAATGTTTCAAGTTTATCTATTGTTCCACCAGTATGCCCAAGTCCTCTTCCAGACATTTTTGCTACTGGAATCCCAAGAGCTGCAACCATTGGTGCTAAAACAAGAGTTGTTGTATCACCAACTCCACCTGTTGAATGTTTATCTACCTTTATCCCTTCAATCTCTTTTAAATCAAGAATATCCCCTGAATTAACCATTGCCATAGTTAAATCAGCAGTTTCTCTCTTATTCATCTTATTAAAGAATATTGCCATCATTAATGCTGATACTTGATAATCAGGAATTTTATTATCTGTATAATTTTCTATAAAATAATTTATTTCCTGTGTTGTAAGTTCTTTCCCCTGTCTTTTCTTTACAATTAAATCGTACATTCTCATAATATATTCCTCCTATGATGTTTTTGGTAACCTTTTCATATGTTATATACTAACAGAATAAGTTCTTTTTTTCAATCTATGTAAACGCTACAAATTGTAAACTTTTGAAAATGAAAAAAAGGCATCTCAGCCTCTTTTTCGATTTAATAGTTATGCTCTTGGATGTGCTTTCTTATATATAGTATTTATTTTTTCATTATTAATAATTTCATAATACATATCAATATAAGTCATAACTTGATTTCCTAAAAGTTCTTGAACAACTTTTGCATTTGCTCCATTTTGAAGTAAATGAACTGCAAAAGAATGTCTGAAAGTATTTAAATTAATATCTTTATTGATATTTGCAAGAACAGAATATTCTTTTACTATTCTCCAAACACCTTGTCTTGTTATAGGATCTCCACTCATATTTAAAAATAATTTTTCAGTAGTTCTAACTGTCTCATCTCTAAGCGAAACATACTTCTTAATTGCATCCTTAGCTTCTCTTCCTATAGGTATTAATCTTTCATAATCTCTATTATCCTTGCACTTAACAAATGATAACTCAAGATTCACATCATCTATATCTAGTCCTATAAGTTCTGATACCTTCATCCCTGTCGCATACATAAGTTCAAGTAAAGCTTTATCTCTTACGCCCTTCTCTGTACTTATGTTCGTAGTATTCATAATTTTATTAATTTCATCAATACTTAAAACAACAGGTTTCTTTTTCTCAACTCTCTCTCTTTTAATACTAGTTTCTGGAACATGTTTTAAATTTCCCTCAGCTACTAAAAAATTGTAAAAGTTTCTCAAAGAAATTATAGTTCTTTGAATAGACGATGGTGATTTGCTCTTGTCATTAAGATTTTGAATATATGACATAAGTGGATACCCATCTTCATTAACAACTAATTTTTTTTCTTCAACAAAATCTAAATACATAGACACATCTGTAATGTAAGCACTAACTGTATTTTTTCTCTTCCCAATTGATTGTAAGTAAATCTCATACTTTTTCACCAAATCTCTCATATTAACTCCTAACTAAAATGTTATTACATAATTATTTATATTATGAAAATCTCTAACTAATTACTATTTTTGCTAAATTAGGTGAAATATATGTTTCAACAACTATTCCAAGTATAATTATTACACTTAAAATCCCTTGTACCATCAAATACTCTTTACCATTAAACTCACTTCTACTTCCTTCATTCTTAAGTGCCTTAACCCTTATAATAGAGGCTTTCATAGATAATACACTTATCAGCATCATTATAGGAACAAAAATAATATTTTGTATTATAAGGGTAGCAAACATAATTCCTATTCCCCCTGTCCCTAGAACTGTTATTACTAAAGATAATGTAAATCCAAGTATATAACCCTTAATTAAATTAATTACAAGTACAAAAGGGAATCCAATTAATGTATACCCAAGAACAATAATAATAAATATAATAGGTATAATTCCTTTAGCACTATTAATTAAAATTGACATATAATCTATTTCACTTGTTTTCATAAATCCTAAAAAACCATTAAAATATCCTCCAAGCTCCACCTTTCCTATATCACTCATATAATAAACTGTATAACAGCCAAGTACTATTCCTATCAAGAAAAATAATAATATCCACATAAAAATTATTCTATTCTCTGCTAAAACTGATTGTATCTTTTTCAATATATTCTTCAAATATCTCAACCCCTTTACTTTAATATTATTCTTTACATAATAAATTTATTACCTATTATCTAAAATTATGTTAATCAAATTTTTAATATTTTATAAAATAAAAAAAGACACATTTTTAATCATTGCTTAAAGTAAAACAATAATTAAAATGTGCCCTAATATTTAATATAATTTCAAATTTTATTAATATTCATTATTATATTAACTTACTTTATTTTGAAGTCTAAGTTTATCTGCGACCATAGCAATAAACTCTGAGTTTGTTGGCTTCCCTTTTTCATTGTGTATTGTATAACCAAATATTTTGTTTATAGCATCAATTTGTCCTCTTGACCAAGCAACCTCAATAGCGTGTCTTATCGCTCTCTCAACTCTTGAAGCTGTAGTATTAAACTTTTTACCTATAGATGGATATAACTCTTTTGTTATAGCTGATAATAATTCCATATCATTTACAACCATAGTTATAGCTTCTCTTAAATACATATATCCTTTAATATGAGCTGGAACTCCAACTTCATGTATAATACTTGTAATTTCTGCTTCTAAATCCATAGGCTTTCTTCTTGAATTCATAAGCGACTCTGAAGAAATTTCCATAAATGATGAATGTCTCATGCTGTCCTCACTAGAAATTGTATTATTAAACATTTGTCTTATTCTCTTTATAAATACATCCATATCAAAAGGCTTGACAACATAATAGTCTGCACCTAGTGTTATAGCTCTTTGAGTTATTTTATCTTGTCCAACTGCTGATAATACTATAATTCTTGGTATATTACTTATAACGCCAGTATTTAACTTTTCTAAAACACCTAACCCATCTAAATGTGGCATAATAATATCTAAAATAACCAAATCAGGTTTCTTACTTTCAATAAGCTCTAATGCTTGAAGCCCATCATTTGCTATCCCAACAACCACTATATCTCTTTGATTTAATAAATAATCATTTAGTATATTACAAAATTCTTTGTTATCATCTGCTATTAAAACTGAAATTTTTGAATCGTTCATAATTTGTCTCCCCCTACCACTTTTACCATTTATTGTATTTTTTTACTTTTATTCACTTTTATTTAAATTCGACAAAAATTATTCAAATCCTTTTTTTTTCTAAATTTTTTCAAAAAAAATATACTAAAGAACATTTTAATGTATTCTTTAGTATATTATAACACATTTTGGTAATACTCTCACTTATTTTATCAAATTCGCATCATTTAACATATTCTCTATATAAATTCCATATCCAACGTTCGGTTTATTTACAAGTACATGCGTAACAGCACCTATAATTCTTCCATTTTGTATTATAGGACTTCCACTCATTCCCTGTACTATGCCTCCTGTTTTTGCTAAAAGTTCTTCATCTGTTACTTTTATAAGCATATTTTTATTTGGCCCCTTAGCAGTTCCAATAACTTTTTCTATACTTATATCATAAAACTTTGGTCCTTGTTCATCTGTCGTTGTTATTATCTGTGCATTACCCTCTTGAACTTCATTTTTAAATCCTATCTCATATAACTTACTACTTTCATTAAATCTATTCATATTTTTAGCATCAACAACACCAAATATTCCAGTTTCAGTATTCTTCCCAACAGTACCAATAGGCATTTTTTCATTAGTAAAAATACCTTTTAATTCTCCTGGGCTTCCAACTTCCCCCTTCCTTACATTGATAACAGTTGACCTTATAAGATCACCCTTTAGAACACTAAGCACCCTCTCAGTTTCAGAATCAGTTATAGGATGCCCCAGACCTCCATACACCCCTGTATTTTCATCAACGAACGTTAATGTCCCAATCCCAGCTGTGGAATCTCTAACCCACATACCAAGCTTGTAATTACCTAAGTTATTTTTCAACAGATTTACATTTTTAATAATTTCACTACCATCTCTATTAACCTTTACTGCTACTGTTCCTGTTTCACTTTCATTCACATTTTTCACAAGTTCTTTAGATGTATTTATACTTTTTCCATCTACACTTAATATTGTATCACCAATATTAATTCCTGATGATTGTGCTGGGCTTTTAATTATTTTCCCATCTACAGATTCTATATCCGAAAATGAAACAACCAAAACACCTTCTATTGAAATTTTCACTCCAATATTATCTCCACCAGCATACACCTTTAATCTTTCATTATTAGCATGTTTTTCATTTGCTAGTACTGACTTCTGCTCTCCAATATTCATAAAAAGCAGACTTAACGCAAGTACTGAAGATAAAAGTAAACTCATAACTATAAAATTTTTATTAAAAACTCTTTTTTCCTTATCTTTCATCATTTATCTCCTCCTTTACATTATTAGCTTTCCCTAGAATCCAAACATTATGTTGTATTAACTTTGTTAGTTTCCCCAAAACTTATTTAAATATGTGAAAATTTATCAAATAATTTTAAATATAGAAAAAAAGTAGAACTAATATTAATTAGTTCTACTTTTTACTCTTTATTTCTTCTTTTTTACTTTCAGTAAGATCAATCATATCCCTTGCATTTGCTAGTGCACTCTCTGTTAATTTAACTCCACCAAGCATTTTTGCAATTTCTATAATTTTATCTTCCTCACCAATTTTATTAACCTTTGAATATGTCTTTCCATTTAATATCTCTTTAGATACAAAATAATGTTCATCAGACATACTTGCAATCTGCGGTAAATGACTTATACAAAAAACCTGATGTTTAATTGAAATCTCATACATCTTTTCAGCAACACTTTGTGCTATTGACCCACTTATTCCAGTATCAATCTCATCAAATATAACCGTAGGTATATTATCTTTATCAATAAACACAGCTTTTAAGGCAAGCATAATTCTTGATAATTCTCCACCTGAAACTATTCGTTCCATGGGTTTCATTGGTTGACCTGGATTAGTTGATATAAGAAATTGAACTTTATCTTTACCAATATCACTAAAATTATCCTCAAGTGTAACTTCAACTTCAAACATACATTTCCCAAGACCTATATATTCAAACTCACTTTTTACACCATTTTTTAAGATTTTTGCTGCTTTACACCTCATATTATGTAAATCTAAAGCTACTGAATCTAATTTGATAACTTGTAATTTTCTTTTTTCATTAAGTTCTTCTATAATTCTCTCACAATCAACCATTTCAATAAGTTGAATTTCTAAATCTTTAGCATAATTTAGCACTGCTTTTTCTGACTCTCCATACTTTCTCTGTATAGAAGCTATTTGATAAAGTCTACTGTTTATTATATCAAGTTCACTATCATCATAATTTATACTAGAATTTTCATCAGAAATTTCTCTTGAAATCTCTTCAAGTTCATAATAAATATTACTAACTCTTGAATTAATTTCTTCAATCTTCTTTGAATGAACTTCTACACTTGATAAATCTTTATTGATATCAGACACATAATCTATAATAGATTGTCCATTTAAAATTGACCCACTAAGTTTATCATATGATAAACTTAGTGCCTTTCCGATTTTCTCTGAATTAGATAATATATTAAATCTCTCTCTAAGTTCATCTTCTTCGCCAATTTTTATATTAACAGCTTTAATTTCTTTTAACTGAAAATCTAAATAATCTATTAACTTTTCATTTTTACCTTCTTTACTAAGTAAATTAATTTTTCTATCAATTTCTTTAAGTTTTTCATATTGAACTTTATATTTTTCTAATTTAAGTCCAAATTTTTCATCACAAAAAGAATCTAAATAGTTTATATGCATTTCTTTATTTAATAAATTCTGATTATTATGTTGCCCATGAATATCAACTAATTTACTTGTTATTCTTCTAATATCACTAAGTATAAGAGATTTTCCATTCACCTTACTAACGTTTTTACCATTACTAAAACTCTCTCTTGATATTATAAGTAAATCATCACATTCAACTTCTAATATCCCAAGTATTTCTCTAACTTTAGATTCTTTTCTTACACTAAAAATAGCTTCAACAAAAGTTTTATTTGCTCCTATTCTTATAAGATCTTTATTAAATTTACTTCCTAAAACATAATTTATAGAATCAATTAATATTGATTTACCAGCACCTGTTTCACCTGATAAAATATTAAATCCATCCTTTAAATCTAAACTTACACTCTCTATAAGCGCAAAATTTTCAATTGATATTTGTAGAAGCATCTTACACCCCCAAAACTTAATTCATCATCTTCTCTATGCTTTTAACAAGCTCTTCAGCTTTATTATTATCTCTTAGTAAAATAAATATATTATTATCGCCCGCTATAGTTCCTGCTACTTCTCCAAGTCCTAAACTATCAATAGCCTCAGCTGCTGCACTAGCTGAACCACTTAAAGTTTTTACAACAACTATATTATTTATATTCTCTACTCCATTAACAGTATTTTTAAGTATACTTGCTAATTTATCAAGAATATCATTAGTTTCACTTTTTATTATTGAATACTTATACTTCCCTCTTGAATCTTGAGTTTTTATAAGCTTTAATGACTTAATATCTCTTGAAACTGTTGCTTGTGTTACATCAAAACCTGCATTCTTTAATTCTTGTGCAAGGTCTTCCTGTGTTTCTATTGCTTTTTTACCTATTATTTCTATTATTTTAGTATGTCTTTTAGACTTCATATTATATCCCCTTTAATTTTGGACTTCTTCGAAATATTTTTTTTCTTAGAACCTCAAAATATTTATTTTCCATAAATGAAATTACTTTAAATGTAGTGTGTGCTTTTAAAATTTTTATCTCATCATCTTTTTTAAGTTTTATAGACTTTTGTCCATCTATCGTTAAATAAACTTCTTCTATTATCTGTGGCTTTATTAAAATCTCACTATTCCCATTCACAATAAGTGGGCGTGAGTTAAGATTATGAGAACATATAGGAACAATAGATATAACATCTAAATCTGGGCTTATAAGTGGTCCTCCTGCAGACAGTGAATAAGCAGTTGATCCCACAGCCGTTGAAATTATAAGTCCATCACTATTAAATTCTGTGTATTTTTCATTATTAACAAAAACCTCATATTCTGACATTCTTGACAGAGTTCCTCTTGCAATTACGGCATCATTTAATGCTCTATTACCTTCAAACTCTTTATTATTAATAAGTACTTTTATCATAATTCGTTCTTCTATGCTAAAATTCTTTTTTCTTATATTTTCAAGTGCTTCATCTATGTGTGTTAATTCTATACTAGATATAAAACCTAAATTCCCAATATTAATTCCAAGTATTGGACATTTTAATATATGGGCATAATTTCTAGCAGTTCCAAGCAGAGTTCCATCTCCACCAAGTACCATTAATATATCTAGCTGACTTAATTCCATTTTATCTAAATTATCTAAATGCCCCATTACCGATATGCTATCAGGGCATAAATACTCGTTGGTCTTATCAATAACTAATTTTTCAATTTTATTATCTAAATCTTTACTTTTATTAATTAAAATTCCAACTCTTTTCATATATCCTCACTTTTACAAAGTAGTATGTGAAGCACTTACTACTTCCTCGATTATATTAAAATCAAAATCAATCTGTTTTTCAGCAGATTTTTTTAAATGTATAAGATATTCTCTATTACCTTCCGGTCCTTTGATAGGTGAGAAGTCTATATTAAGTATTCTTAAATTATGATCTAATGCATAATTAACTATCTTTTCAATAACTTCTATATGTGTCTGTGGATCTCTTACAACACCTTTTTTACCAACTTTTTCTCTACCAGCTTCAAATTGTGGCTTTATAAGTGCCATAACCTCTCCATCTTCCTTTAAAAGACCTGTAACTGCTGGCATTATTGTTTTAAGTGATATAAATGATACATCTATTGAAGCAAAATCACATTCATCTGGCACTTGCTCGTTAGTTGCATATCTTACATTTGTTCTTTCAAGACATACAACTCTCTCATCAACTCTCAGTTTCCATGCAAATTGACCATATCCAACATCTATTGCATATACTTTTGAAGCTCCATTTTGAAGCATACAATCTGTAAATCCACCTGTTGATGCACCAATATCCATACAAATAGTATCATTTAAATCTATACCAAAGTTTTTTATAGCTTTTTCAAGCTTATATCCACCTCTGCTAACATATGGCATCTTTGAACCTTTATAGTCTATAACACCTTCAACATCAACTTTTTCTCCTGCTTTATCAACTCTTTGATTATCAATAAATATTTCTCCTGCCATTATACTTCTTTTAGCTTGCTCTCTTGATTCAAAAAAACCTTTTTCAACTAAAAGTACATCTAATCGTTCTTTCTTTTTAGCCATAATATTCTCCTTTAATATAAAAGACCTGCCACTGCTTATAATTAATTTATTCCCTTTTAATATATTTTTAAACTCTAAAACTCTAAAATTTTAGCTTTTATACTATTAGGGTCTAAATTATTTTCAGCATATAACATATCTACTTTACCATGCTCTATAAATCTATCTTCATATGCAAGTAATTTTATTTTTCCTTTGTAATTCTTCGTATTTAAATATGATAATATACTCTCACCCATTCCACCACTTAAGATTCCATCTTCAACTACAAGAATATTTTTATTCTCCATAGCTAGTCTATCTAAGAACTGCGTATCTAAAGGCTTAATAAATGTTGCATTTACTAGTTCTATATTCTCATTACTTTGTATACTATTTATAGCTATTGCAGAATGTTGTAGCATTTTACCACTAGCTATTACAGTTATTTTATTTCCTACTTTTATAGTATCCCACTTTCCTAGTATAACATCACTTATAGGCTTTAGTGAAAGATTATCATAATCATTTCCTCTTGGGTATCTTATTGCTACTGGTTTTCCAAAATTCACCGCCCATTTAAGCATAGGTTCAACTTCTTCAACCATTTTAGGTGCAATAATTGTCATACTAGGAATTCCACCTAAATATGATACATCAAATATACCTTGATGTGTTTCTCCATCTTCACCAACAATCCCTGCTCTATCAATAGCAAAAACTACTGGCAGTTCTTGTATACATACATCATGTATTACCTGATCATATGCTCTTTGTAAAAATGTTGAATAAACTGCAAATACAGGTTTCAATCCTGATGTTGCCATTCCAGCAGCCATTGTAGTAGCATGTTGCTCGGCAATTCCTACATCAAAAAATCTATCTTTAAATTCTTTAGAGAAGTTTTTAAGTCCTGTTCCATCTGGCATTGCTGCTGTAATAGCTACAACATCTTTATCCTCACTAGCTAAATTAATCATTGCATCTCCGAATGCATTAGAATAATTTTGCTTAGTTTTAGAACCCTTTAAAACTTCACCACTTGAATAATCAAATGGTCCTACTCCATGAAACTTATTTGGATTTTCTTCTGCAAAATTATAACCTTTTCCTTTTTGAGTTATAACATGTATAAGAACAGGTCCATCAATTGCTTTTGCATTTGCCATAATTTCATTTAAATCTTTAATATTATGTCCATCTATTGGTCCAAAATATTTAAGGCCCATATTTTCAAATATCATACTTGGTACAATTAATTGTTTTATACTGTCTTTTATTTTCCCAAGTGATTTAGCTATACTTTTCCCTGCACTTGTACCATTTAAACTGGCATTCACATCGGCTTTAAACTTATTATAACCTGGGTACTGCCTAAGTTTATTTAAATGAGCTGAAAGTCCACCAACATTTTCTGAAATAGACATTTGATTATCATTTAATATTATAATCATTTTCGTCTTATTATATCCTATATCATTCAGTGCTTCTAAAGCCATTCCACCTGTTAATGCACCATCCCCAATTACTGCTATAACATTAGAATTTTCCTTTTTCACGTCTCTTGCTCTAGCCATACCTATAGCTGCTGATATAGATGTACTACTATGTCCTGTATCAAAGAAATCATATTTGCTTTCTTTTCTTTTTGGAAAACCACTAAGACCTTTATATTGTCTTAGTGTAGTAAAATCATCTTTCCTATCAGTTATAAGTTTATGAACATAACTTTGATGTCCTACATCCCACACAACTTTATCATTGTCGAAATCAAAATTTTTAAATAAAGCAAGTGTTAATTCTACAACACCTAAATTGGATGCAAGGTGTCCTCCTGTTTTCGATATATTATCAATTAGAAACTCTCTTATCTCCTGTCCAAGAGTTTCTATCTCTTTTTCCTTTAAATCTTTTATTTTGTATTTCCCCTTAGAATTGTTTAATATCTCTATCATTGAATATCAAATCCTTTTCAACTATTATTTTTTTCGCTCAAGTAACATTAATGTTAGTTCCTTTAGAATTTCAATATTTCCCTCTATATCGTTTAACAACTCTACACATTCATTTGTTAGCTCTTTGCATAATTTTTGGCATTGCTCTAGTCCGTATAATGATATATAGTTAGTTTTTTCATTCTCTACATCACTATTTGCAGTTTTACCTAATATTTCTGTTGTTTGTGTAACATCTAAAACATCATCCTTTATTTGGAATGCAAGTCCTAGAGAATCACCAAATAATGATAGTTTTTCAATATCTTCATTACTAGCTTTTCCCATTATAGCACCTGATAATATGGCAGCTTTAATTAAAGCTCCAGTCTTATTTTTATGCATGTATCTTAATTCATCTAAAGTTAGTTTTGTTCCTTTACCTTCTGACTCTATATCAACAACCTGACCACCAATCATTCCATCAGCTCCTGCTGCATTAGATATAATTTTAGAAGCTTTTACAGCCTGCTCACCATGTTTTAATGAATAATCAAATAAAATATTCATTGCTTCGTTTAAAAGCCCATCACCAGCAAGTATTGCAAGTGATTCTCCAAAAATAACATGATTTGTTGGCTTTCCTCTTCTTAAGATATCATCATCCATAGCTGGCAAATCATCATGTATTAATGAATACGTATGAATCATTTCAAGTGCCATTGCTATATCTATAACATCATCTAAATTATCATTATAAATTCCGTAAGAAAGCATTGTAAGTATTGGTCTTATTCTTTTTCCACCTATATTTACACTATACTCCATAGCTTTATATAAATTTTTATTATAGCTACCTTTATCTTTAAAGTAATTTTCTAGAGATAAATCTATTTTATCTTTGAGGTTCTTTATTTTCATTACTCTTCTCCTCCAAAGTTTTGTTCTACTCCATTATTTACTATTTTAATTTTTCCTTCTACAGAATTCAACTTTTTATATAATTTATTTAAAAGTTTTACTCCTTCTTCATAATTCTTTATAGATTCATCAAGTGAAGCTTCTCCATTTTCCATATTATTTATTATATCTTCTAATTTGTCATAAGTTTCTTCATAACTATCTATTTTTCTAGCCATCAAATCACCTCTATTCCAAAAATTCAAATAATCCTTTTGCTTCTCCATCACTCATTTTTATGTTAATCTCAGTAGTTTTTGAAAGGTCGGAAACACTGTTTAGAACAGTTCCTTTCTTATTACTTACTATTGAAAAACCTCTATCTAAAACGTTTAAAGGATTCATGCTACTTAGTAATTTATTACAAGTATTTATCTTTTCCTTTTCTTTCTCTATTTTAGATTTTATAAGTTTTTGAAGTTCTTTTTCTATACCATTTATTTTTTTTCTTTCAAGCTCAACCACCCTACTTGGATGATTCGCTTCAAGAACTTTAGATATATGTGTAAGATTCATACTTTCTATTTCTATAATTCTTTGTATATTTCTCTCTAAAATACTTTTTAGACCATCTATTTTAGATTTTTCCTCACTAATGACTTTAACACTAAGCTCTGCAGCTACAGATGGTGTAGAAGCTCTTATATCACATACAAAGTCAGCTATAGTAAAATCTGTTTCATGGCCTACTGCTGATATTGTTGGTATTTTACTATTAAATATTTCATAAGCAAGTTCTTTATCATTAAAAGCCCAAAGTTCTTCTATTGATCCACCACCACGTCCTATTATTATAGTATCAACATTATCTTTATTATTAAAGTACTGCATACCATCAATTAATGTTTTTTCAGCTGCAAGACCTTGAACTTTTGCTGGATATACTACTATATCAACCAAACTATTTCTTCGCCTTATAACTTGTATGATATCTCTTACCGCTGCCCCAGTTGGAGATGTTATAACTCCTATACGCCTTGGAAACTCTGGTATTTTTCTTTTATATCCTGTTTCAAAAAGACCTTCTTCTTTAAGTTCTTTTTTCATTTTTTCAAACTTTTCAAAAAGCTCTCCAATTCCAAGATTCGAAATTTCTCTACAATAAAGTTGATAATTCCCTTCTTTTATGTACAATGAAAGCCTAGCTCTTATACCTACTTCCATTCCATTTTCTAGTGGGAAATTCAAATTAACTGCGTCACTTTTGAACATAACGCAGTTAATTTTACTTTCTCCATCTTTTAATGAAAAATATATATGACCACTTGAATGAAACTTCAAGTTAGATACTTCACCTTTAACAGATAAATTATTCATTATAAAGTCATTATCAACAATCCTTTTTAAATAATTATTTACTTCTGATACTGTTAAAGTTTTTAATTTCATTTATCTCATTCCCTCGCAAAGATTTTTAAATAATAATGTTGTTGTTAAAGCTCCAACCCCACCAGGTACTGGTGTTATATAGCTAGCTATATCTTTAACATCTTCAAAATCTACATCTCCAGTAATTTTACCTTCAAATTTAGTTGTTCCAACATCTATTACCACTGTATTTTTACTAATATATGAACTATCTACAAATTTAGGTCTTCCTATAGCAACAACTACTATATCAGCCCTTTTTGTAATTTCTTTTATATCTTTAGTTTTAGAATGGCATATTGTAACAGTTGCATTTTCATTTAAAAACATTTGAGCAAGAGGTTTTCCTACAATATTGCTTCTACCAATAATAACAACATTTGCTGATTCAAGTTTTATATTATAACTCTTTAACAGAGTTATTACACTATATGGTGTACAAGGTTTATAACTATCTTCACCTTTATAAAACTGTCCTACTGTACTCTCTGATAAACAATCAATATCTTTTTCCGTACTAATAAGGCCTGTTATATATGCTTCATCAATATGTAAAGGAAGAGGTAATAATAACATTATTCCATCTACCTCTTCACTTTTGTTTAATTTATTTATTGTTTCTTCTAACTCACTTTGCTTTATATCATTTGAAAATCTCACTTTTTCAAACTCTATACCTAAATCTAATGCTATTTTCTCTTGAAAGTTTTGATAATAAATAGATCCACCATCTTCACCTACTAATATAGATGCTATCTTTGGAACTGATTTACCACTTTCTTTTCTCCCATTTACAAATACCCTTATATCAGACTTTATATCTTCTGATACTTTTTTACCATCGATTATTGCCCCCATATACCATTCTCCTAACCATTAAATTATTCTACTATTTCTGCTACAACCTCTTCTTCTATCTCTGTATCATCCATATCTTCTGCTTTATAAACCTTATCTAATAATCCATTTATAAATGCTACTGATTTTTCATCAGAGAATTCTTTACAAAGCTCTATTGCTTCGTTTATTGAAACTTTTGCTGGAATATCATCTTCTTTATAGAAGAACATCTCAAATACAGATAATCTAGCTATTGCAATATTAACTTTTGATATTCTGCTAAGCTTCCAATTAACTAATTTACTCTCTATTTTAGAATCTATTAATTCTTTATCTCTCATTATTCCTATTAAACAAGTTTTTATGTATGATAAATCTATACCTTTTTTCTCTATATCTTCATTTTCCATGAATGTATCAAATACATCACCTGCACTATCCTTTGTTATATCCATTTGGTAAATTAATTGCATTAAGTACTCTCTTGATTTCTTTCTATTCATAATTGTCCTCCTAAGTTTTTATCTTGCTTTTTAACTATATCTTAGTTAGTTATATATTATCTTACCCTATTTTGTCAACAAGCAAACACCCTCTGCAACACAGAGGGTGTCTTTTATCTCTCTTTAATTTCATTCTCTTCTTCATTCTTTGAAATAATTATGTTTTGTACTACTACATTTACAGCCTTAATACTAAGTCCTGTAATTGCTTCAACAGTTCTCTTGATGTTTTCTTGCACTTGCATTACAGTTTCAGGAATATTTATTCCATATTTTACAACAACGGCAATTTCTATTACTGCTGCATCTGCTTCCATATTTACTTTAACAGATTTCCCAATATGTTTTTTTCCTTTTAACTTGTTTGCTAAGCTTTTTGTATCTGCATCAACAATCCCATCTATTTCAGAAGCTGCAATAGCTGATATAACTCCTATTACCTCATCAGAAATTTTAACTATTCCGAGGTTATTATTCTCTTTATCCATTTGATCCATAAAAGTGAACCCTCCTACCCTAGTTTTAATTCTAAAACTTGTTAATTATAGCTACATTATATCAAATTTGCTATTACAATACAATTACTTATTTAGCTTCTATTTGAACATCATAAACTTGTGCAACCTTTTTAACAATATCTTGAATCTCTAAAACTTTTTCTTCTGTTAACTTCTCTTCTGCAACAACTACTCTAGCTTTTTCTCCATCAAGAAAACAAATTGCATCTTTATATCCCTTACTTTTAACCTCAAGCTCTATTCTGCTTTCTAAATCTCTATTAGTTGTTTTATCTGTTAGATTTTCTGTTGCTGAATCTTTTTGATCCTTTGATGTATTTTCATCTGCAATTATTGCTTTTAAAGTTTCTATAGCTTTTTCATCTTCTTGCTCTCTTACACTTCTTGTTTCATAAAAATAATTTCCATCTGATTTAGTTTCTTCTTTTTTAACTTCTTCTTCCTTACCTTGCTCTTTCATAGTTAATGCAAGATCACCATTTTCAAGTTTTGTGTTTACATTATGTGCTAGAACTCCTACTCCTAATAATAATACTAACAATGAAGTTAATATCATTGCCTGTTTGCTGTTAATACCTTTGTAATTCATATAAATACCCCCGTAAATTTAATTTATTTTGATTCTTCCATTGGAAAAATACTTACATCTTCTAAACTTATGTCATACAAACTAGCAACTGCTTTACTTATTTCATATTTAACCTTGCTATCTTGTGCCCCCTGTGCAACTATCATAACTCCTGTAACCTCTGGTTTCTTAGTTTCTAATATATATGGTGAATTTCCATCTTCATCATTTTTCATCACCACTTTATCATCATCTAAAGCCTCTGTATTAACTCTTTTTCCACCTTCGCTATCAGTTTCTTCTGTTGTGCTCTGTTTATTATTATTATCTGTTGCTGGTACTTTTATCTCACTTCCACCAAATCTAAGCATAACTTCTACATTCCCAACACCCTCTATTTTGCTTAATATCTTGCTCAGGTCTGTTCTTTGCTTTTCTTCATACTCATGGTCAATTGTTGGTATACTTGCATCTTCATCACCATTTAAAATAGTAACTTTTCCCTCTTCCTTCTTAGATATATTATTTATGTCTCCTAAATATGACAATCCAAAACCTATTATTATTAGAACTAAAAGTATAATTAATAATGGTCCTACTTTTTTATTTTTTTTAAGTTTCCCAAGTATTATTTCAATTTTATTATCCTCCAAGCACTATCCCTCCAAAACACTTATTATTTTTTCATCTATTTCAAGGGTTTTACCCATAAATGACTTTATTTTTTTTGATAATTCACTTTCTATTTCTTTAATCACATCACCAATTTGCACTTTCTCAACTTTATCAATCTTTGATTTATCTCTTTTACTAACACTTACCTTCACACTATTAAAATCAGTATTAAAAGTATCTAAATTCATTTTTGCATCCATTTTCACCTTAAACTTATATTCTGTAAATTCTTTCTCTAAAAGATTTTTGCACTCATCTTCTAGTCTTTCTACAACAAATGATGTGCTACTTTCTTTTTCATAAAAGCTTTCCTGTAAGCTTACTGTAAGCTCATTATCAATAGCATTTTCTATCTTTCTTGCAATATCGTTTGTATTTCCACCTAGAAGTTTTACTATAGGAGTTAACATTACGGATAATATTATTAAAGATAAAACAAACTTTTGATGGCTTTTTATTTTATTTTCCGGCAGTATCATTTCTACTGCCACTATAAACACGCACATGCTAGTTAGTGTTATAGCAAAACTCTTTAAATACTCCATCTTATCCTCCTACTACAAATCCACCTGCTGAAGACATTATTGCTATTACTATAAAAAACATAATACTTATACTTGCAATACATGCAAATACCATAGTCATAGCATCACCTAGTGATTCTATAGCACCTACAAGCTTTTTATTTGCAACTTGTTGTACAAGTGCTTCTGTTAATCTACAACTAAAAATCATCATTGCAATTTTTATAACTGGGTATAACATCATTCCTATTATTGCTACAAGTCCAACAGAACTTATCGCATTTTTTAATACTAAAGAGTACCCTGCTACTGTTGTAATTGCATCTGAAAAAGATTTACCTACAACTGGTATAAAATTATCAACTGCAAACTTTGCTGTTTTAAGAGTTACAGCATCAATTGTATTTGCACTTATCCCTCTAATTGCCATAATCCCAACAAATACTGTCAGTAAAATCCCTTGTGACCATGCTGCTATATACTTAAAAAAATCACACATTTTATCAAGATTTATATCATCCGATAAATTATTTACAAACTCTAGTGCAAACTTTATAAGTATTAAAGGGAATATAAAATCTATATATATCTTTGGTACAATTGACACAAGTAAAATAACTATTGGATCCATTGTAACTGCTGAAGTAATCCCACCTGCCGTAGATAATAAAAATATTAAAACAGGCATTAGAGCACCCATAAAACCGACTAAATTATTTATTACATCTTTAGCTATTCCAAGCCCTAATAAAAATGTTGAAGTAAGTAGCATTACTGCAAGTGCATAACATGCAAAAAATGCAACTTTTGAAACTGTTTCATTATCAAAAGCATCTTGTAAACATTCAAGCAAAGAACTTAAAAGTGCTATTACTATAAAAGCTGTAAGAAGTTTTAACATCACGAGTAATTCTTTAAAGAAAAATGATACAACACCTTTTAAAACTTTAGATATTTCTACAGGTGATTCTCCAGTTTCTAAAAACTTTTCAACATATTCTTTTGCACTCATCCCCTCTAGCATTTCAACTTCAGAATTCATATTATTTATATATTCATAAAACTTTTCTATACTCACATCTGTTTCAAGTTCCTGTTTTGTACTTTCAAAACTATCTTTTAGCTCAGTATCATTAGCAAGGCATATAACACTAAATCCACTAAACATAATAAAAAAACTTAAAATAAACCTTACGAGTTTCTTATCCATAAATCACCTCAATATGCTTAAAATTGAATTTAATACACCTGTAAGTATTGGGATTGCTAAAAAAAGTATCATTATTTTTGCTGCAACAGCTACATTTTTTCCAATATCACCCATTCCAAGGCTATCACATATAGAACCACAAAATGTTGCTACATATGAAATTCCAATTATTTTCATAACAATTTCTATATATAAACTATCTATACCTGCTGTATTTGCCATATCTTTTATAAAGTTTATTATTTGACCTATATATGGTAAAAATAAAGCAACTATCATTGTAATAACTAATATTTTAATCATCGAACCTGTATTTTTGTGTATATTACATATAATTATCAGAATACAACTTGCAGCTATTGCTAAAGCACTTACTTTAATAATAAATTCCATAATCTTCTCCTAAAACATAAATATAGTTTTTACTTCATTTAATAAACCTGCTATTTCATTTACTATAAGACCAAGCATTATTATTATTGCCACTATATTTACACCCTTTGCATAATTGCCTTTGTCGCATATTTTTAAAATTTCATCAACTATAAATAAAAGCACTCCAACACCAGCAAGTTTAAAAATTAAACTTAAATCCATATCTTCTTCCTCCCATTCTATCTATATTAAGAAAATAGCTATCATAAGCCCAACACTAACACCTAAGTATTTATACATTTTACAGCTATCTGAATACTCTTTTTCTGCAATGTTTACCCTTTTTGAAAGCTTTTCTTTAGCTAAAGCAAATATATGTTCCTGCCCTAAAATATCTGTGTCCCCAAGTGATTTTGATAAATCTAAAATTATATCAAAATCTTCTTTTGTCATTGCAATTTGCTCTTTTTGATTATTTAAAGAAATTGAAAATGCGGTTTTTATATCATCCATTTCTCCATTTTCTAAAAGACTCGCTGTATCTAAAAATATATCTGCTACAACTCCATCTGACTTTCTTCCTACCATTTCTAAAACAACTGGTAGTGGTCTGTATGAATATACTATCTCATTCTCCATATCTATAAGATTTCTCATAAGTTCTGAAAGTTCTAAATATCTCTCCTTAAAACTTTCACCGTATACATAACCTATAAGCGAACAAATAAGTACAATCGCTACTAATATTATTATTTTAAACATTTATCCCTCCAAATCAGACATCATAGACCTCTTCTATACTTCCAGCTCCATTTTTAGCACTTAAAACAATTACTTTCTTTATAAGTTTTTGTTTTAAAACTTCTCTAAAAACTTCTCTGTTATATAAATCATCTACACTATTTCCATGCAAAGTACATATAACATTTACTCCCGAATTATATGCTGAAATTATCCCTTCAATATCTTTATCACTACCAATTTCATCACAAATTATAACTTCAGGTGACATGGTTCTTATTGCCATAATTAACCCTTCTTCTTTTTTACAGTTATCATATACATCCGTTCTATCACCAACATCCATCTGTGGAACACCTCTGTAACATGATGCTATTTCACTTCTCTCATCAATTATCACAACTCTTTTTCCTTTAAGTCCAAGCTTTGAATAACCACTTGATAAATTTCTGCTTATATCTCTAAGTATTGTAGTTTTTCCACAACGTGGAGGAGATATTATAAGAGTATTATTAACTCTCTCACCACTTATAATATGCCTCATAACTTTATCAGAAGAGCCTATTACTTCTCTAGCAATTCTTATGTTAAGTGAACTTATGTGCTTTATTGTTTTTACTGAGTTTCCTTGCATAATACACTGTCCCGCAATACCAACTCTATGTCCTCCATCAACAGTTATATATCCCTGTCTTATTTCATCCTCAATGGCATATAATGAATAATTACTTATTTTTTGAACTATTCCCTTTATATCCTCACTTGTTGCTACATAAGGTTTTACTATTTCATTTCCATTTTCTATAATCCTTAATTTCTTCCCTATGCCTATACGAATTTCTTCTATAGTATTTTTTTTATTTAGTTCACTTATCATGCTAGCTATACTCTTTGGTAAAAGTCTTAAAATTTTCTCCACTTAATCCCTCCTCTCACCTCTTTAAATTAATACTACTTTACATAAAAAAATATTCCTTTTAATTGAAAAAAACTCTACAAAATTTATGTAAAGTTTTTTTAGGCATAAAAAAAAGACATCATCACTGATATCTTCTTAATTTGCTAACTTATTTGATTTGTACAATATGGACATTGTATTTTTTCTTTATTCTTAAGTACTGAATTTTCAACAAATATTGGTTTATCACAACTTAAGCATTTAATTTCAATATATTCATCTGCTTGATCATCTAAATCATCAAAAGATACTTCTTCAAAAAGTTCTTCTTGAACATTAGATAAATCCTCATTTATAAATGATAAATCTTCAGCTATGCTTTCAACATTTACTTGCATACCCTCAACTACATCATATAATCCATTAACTACCTCTAGCATCTTACGATTAAAGATATTATCCATATCCTTATTTTCATCTAGAATAAATTTAAGCTGAGTTAAATTTTCACGAATATTATCCATTTATACACTTCCTTATATTAAATATGCTAAGTTCAAAAGAACTTAGCATTATAGCATTAATTATCTTATTCTTTCCATGTACTCACCAGTTCTAGTATCTACTCTTATAACGTCTCCTTGTTCTACGAACATTGGAACCATTGATGTAGCACCTGTTTCAAGTGTAGCTGGTCTTAAAGCATTGTTTGCTGTATTACCTTTTACTGCTGGGTCACATTGTGTAATTTCTAATTCAACGAAGTTTGGTGCTTCAACTGAGAAAGCATCTTCTTTGTAGAATTTAATTATTGCTGACATATTTTCTTTTAAGTATTTAATAGCTGTTTCAACTTTTTCAAAGTTAAGTGGAATTTGCTCATATGTTTCATTATCCATGAAGTAGTATAATGCTCCATCTGAATAAAGATATTGCATTTCTTTTCTTTCAATTACAGCCTCTTGTAATTTATCTGTTGGGTTAAATGTTCTGTCAATTGCCCCACCAGCTATAACATTTCTTAATTTAGTTCTTACGAAAGCTGCACCTTTACCTGGTTTAACATGTAAGAAATCTAATACTGTAAATACTTGTCCTTCAATCTCAAAAGTTGTTCCTTTTCTTATATCACCTGCTGATATCATAAATATCCCTCCAAAATCTATAAATTCATTTATAGTATAACCTTAATATTATGAATAATACACATTATCTATGTAGTAAATTATACTATGAATAATTTGATAATAATTCCTGCTTTATGCAAAGCAACAACCCTAATTCTAACAAATAGTACCTGTAAATGCAATTACTTTAAGAAATATTATCTCAATTTTTAATTATAATCTCAATTTTATATTTTTTAACTAGTAAAGTTAATTTAAACCTTATCACTTACAATTTATTTTAATTCACTAAAAATAATATTTTTCATCCCTTTATCTTCTATAATTTTATATTTATAGTATTCATAATAATTAAATTGATAATCTATATGAACTGTAACTTTAAACGCCTGTGCTTCTTCATCATAACTTATTTTACTTCCACTATCATAATGACTATACTCTTGCTTTCTAATTTTTTCATCATCTAATTGCTCTAGTAAATCCAATTTTTCAGTCTTAAATTTATATAAATATCTCTGCGCAAGTTCTCTTACATCCTCTTCTATAAAAGATTCTTTTTTATAAAAATCCACAAATTTTGTTTTACTAATTTCAGTTTTTAAAATTAATAAACTAACAACTGAAATAAAACTTAAAAAACATACTATTTGTACTGTAACAATTCCTTTTTTATTTTTCATACACCCCAACCTTTTTCCCTATATTAACAAAAATATATTCTATATATATTAAATTTCTATCCTCTGTAATTATTATATTTTCAAGATCACCTTCTAAGTTTACAACATCATCATCTCCAGTTATCACTCCACCTACTTCTAATTTTTCATTTTCAATTCTTATGTTCCCTGCTTCAAAATAGATATATGTATTATTATTTTGATTGTATTCACCTATTTCATAAACCTCTATATTATTTGGTCTTTTATCATTTGCTTCATTGACCTTAACTTTAACATTATTTATCGGACTATTTATTATCCCTTTAATTCGCTCATCTAAACTTATAAAGTCAACTTTATCTGCAAGTTTTTTCACTGATTGATTATGCTGTTTTATTATAAAAATCCCAAGATTCATAACACACATCATAAGAATTGATACAATGGCAAGGTATACTACAACTTCTAAAATTAAATGTCCTTTTTTTTGCTTTATATATCTACGCACGAATTCCTCCTAAAGCTTATAACCTCTTTTTCTTTAAATACTTTTATTTCAATATCACCATTTAAATCTTCACTTGAAATATCAATATAAATCCCACTAATATCAAATATACTATGAAGTTTACTATCTTCTTTTATAAAATCTTTAGCTAAAACTTTTTTAGAATCTTTAAAATTTGAAATACTCATATTATTCAAACACTCTTTTTTAACAGCATACAAAACTGAATATTCATTATAGCTATCATTTGATTTCTTTTGTATATTAAGCCCCATATCAAATGCACTAAATATACAAACAGAAATTATACTAAGTAGTGCAAATCCTACCACTACCTCAATAAGCAAATAACCTTTTTTCTTTTTATTTATGAATCCCTCCACACTTGTTGCAATCAATAATTTTATATATTTCACCACTTTCATCTATAAATTCAATTTTAAATTCTCCATTAAACTTTCCATTTTTCTTTAAAATATAACTATCTCTGCCACCTAAATTCTTCAAATTTTTAAATTTAATTTCATTTTTTTCACCAATTAAAATACTTTCTTCTTTAATGTTTACAGAACTTGTTATCCCTTCCTTTTTACAATTCAAAGTTTCTAATATTATCATATTTTTAATTTCCCCAAACTCATTTACAGCTTCACTTTTAATTTTTCTTTCCATCAAATAATTTATATTCATAGATGCTATCAATGAAACAACTGATAAAAGCCCTAAATAAATAACAGTTTCAAGGAGTGTAACTCCTCGTCTTTTAAACATAACTCATATAGTCATACATAGGTATAAATACCATAAGTACAAGCCCCAAAACTATAACACCTAAAAAGCATATACTAATAGGCTCTATCTTTGAAACCATACTTTTTAACCGTCCTGAAAAATCTTTTTCTAAAATCCCAACAAGTTTACTTGTTGTTACATCAAGTCTTCCACTTTTTTCACCACATAAAAAGAAACTTTTACTAACACTAGACATAACATCTATCTGACCTATTGCATAAGACATATCCTCACCTCTTCTTAAAGCCTCTAAAATAATCTTTATGTAATCTCTTGTATACTTTTCAGCTATTGAATGTGATAATCTTTCTAAGGCACTTATAAGTGGCACACCACTCTCTATAACAAGTTTTAATATTGATACAATACTAAGTTCCTTATATCTTTTTCTTATTGATAAAAATCCTATAAAATCAATTTCCTTAAACTTCCATCTCACAAAAAAATATAAACCAATGACAATTATTAAAACTCCACTAAAGAATAAATAAATATTATATATTTCAAAAAATCCATTTAAAGCAATTACAAACCTTGTCATTATATTTAACTCTGCCTCAAGCCCCTCATACATTGATACTATTTCCGGTAATACAAAATCTATAAACAACATAAAAACTATAAAAGAAATACCAAAAAGTAATTTAGGATATAATGTAGCTGCAAAAACCTCTTTAGATAAACTTGCTTTTTTCTCAAAATGTACGGTCATATTTTTAAGAACTACTTCAAGTTCTCCACTCTGCTCTGCTACAATTAACATATCTGAAAATACACTCGTGTATAAATCTTCCTCTTCTAAAAAAGCTTCTGATATTGATTCACCCTCACTTATTCTTTTATAAATTCTGGCTATAGATTTTTTGTAATTTTTATTAGTTAGTCCTTCCTCTATAAGTTCTAGTGCTTTCATAAAATTAATCCCCGAACTTACGTAAGCTTCTAAACTAGATAAAATATATACTATACTTGCATAATCTTTTCTCTTTTTTAATTTAATCACCTAGTCCCTCACTATCTTTAAAAATAATATAATCGTCAAATGTTATTTCTCCATTTAAAACAAGTTCCTTTACTGACTCTAAAAGTTCATCTCCCCATTTTATATCTTCCTCATCCTTTAAATTAACTACCTCTGCAACAACAGTTCTTCCAGAATATCCTGTATTACTACATAAACTGCAACCACAAGCTTTATATAAGGCTTTAATTTCTCCATCAACCTCATAGTCATATTTCTCTCTACACGCTTTGCAAAGCGTCTTTATAAGCCTTTGAGTTATGATTCCAAGTAGTGCATCATCTAATAAATACTTTTCAACTCCCATATTTAAAAGTCTATTCTCAACTTCACCACCTGATGATGTATGAATAGTAGATAAAACCTTATGACCTGTAATAGATGACCTAACAGACATTTTTGCAGTTTCTTCATCTCTAATTTCTCCTACAAAAATAACATCTGGATCTTGCCTTAAAACATATCTAAGTGCATTTGAAAAAGTGAACCCTACTTTTTCATTAATATTACTTTGTGTTATCATAGGCATATCAAACTCTACAGGGTCTTCTAAAGTGCATATATTAAGCATATTTTTATCAAGCTCATTAAGTAATGCATATAATGTCGTAGATTTTCCACTTCCAGTTGGTCCATTGACAATTATCATTCCATTTTTAAATTTTAAAAGCCTCTCTATTTTCTGTGTCTGCTTCTTCGAAAAATTTAAATTACTAAGTTTATTAAGCCCTTCATCTTTATATAAAACTCTTAACACAAGTTTTTCTCCATTAGTTGTTGGAATACTAGAAACTCTAACATCCATCTGCTCTATACCTATATCCACTTTCATTTTCCCATCTTGTGGCTCAAGTCTATTAGATATATCCATAGCTGATAAAACTTTTATTCTATTGATAATTGACTGATAATCATCTTTTGAAAGCCTATCATGTAAAACTAAATCACCATTAATCCTAAATCTTATATTTGAGAAATAAATTTCAGGTTCTATATGTATATCACTAGCCCCTTTCTTTATGGCTATATCAATAATCTTCTTAACTTCTACAGCTATATAATTCTCATTTAAAACAGAATTTTCCCTATTTGAGTTATACTCTTTTATCATACTTACAACTTTTCTTTTCTCTATCTTTTTAATATCAATCTCTTTATTAAAAACAAGATTAAGGTAAAGCTTCTTATCCATAGTTATACTATCACTACATGCGACTAAATTATCATCATCATCTCTAGTCATTACCATATTAAATTTACTTGCCATAGTTTTAGGTATTCTCTTCATAGCCTTTGTATCAATAATTTCCTTTGTTATATTCATATCTATCACCTCTTAAATATGATTATTAACATATTTTTCCAGAATAAACCTATAAAAAAATAGATAAACAATAAAATTATTTATCTACTATCATATTCATTCCTATTTGATTTTCTAAAATATTTGTACTTTCACTTTTTATATCATAAAAATATAATTTTCCTGTTATATCTGAAAAATAAATTTTATTCTCCTCAATAACAAACCCACTTTCTCTACCTAAACTTTTGGGAAAACCATAAGTTAATCTCTTGATGCTTTTACTATTAATATCTACTCTATACAAATTATAATTCCCATTTTCAAATGCACTCATATAAATATCACCTTCATAAATTACTGATGTATCTATATTTTCAAAACCATCACATAAAATTTCTTCCTCTAAAGTGTTTAAATCTAATAAAGCAATTTTATTTTGCCCATCTATAACCTGTCCAATTAAAATTTCACTATCAGAAAGAACATCTATATAATTCACAAACTTTTCCTTAATCTCCTTAAGAAGTTTATAACTTCTATCTTTTATATTATAGCTAAATATACCACAATCATTATTATCCATATACACTCCATAAAAAATCAAATTATCATTATCTAAAAATCTTATTAAGTCCCCTGAAATTGCTATATTATCTGATATATTAACACTTGATAAATTATGTCTATCCACTATTTTATATTCTGATATATTATCTGTCGTAGTTTTTAGAAATATATAATCTCCATCACTGCTAATATTTATAAAACTTATATCTCCAGACACAAAAAAACTTTTAATTTCATCATTAGATCTTATATTAATTTTCTTTCCATTCTCTGAATATTCCAAAAACACTGCAACATCAGCCTTTTCACTATAGGCTCTAAGCTTTCCATGTGCCTCTAAATTCAAACTCACCAAATTACCTTTATCTATGTACTTATATATTTCCTTATCATTTTCCATATCAATAATAAGATTGTCTACTATATCTACTTTTTCCAAAGAAACTTCCTCTATCGGCTTCTTTCCACAGCCATAAAAAAACATCATAGAAAAAGAAATCCCAAGTAATACTGTTTTATAATTCTTTTTCATTTCCATCCCTCACTTAATCCTAAAGTTCATCCTATCTAAACTTCTTATAACAAAAATATTATATCATTTATCTAATATGAAATTACCTAAATACTAATAACTTAATATATTTTTCAGAATTTACTTAATTACTATCTATATCATTATCATCAAACGTTTATTTACTACTAGACAAACTTTAAAATTTCCATTACTTGCTTCAAAATGTTATACTTATTTAAACTATAAAGCTAAGAAAGGACTGATTTTTATGGCTTTAGATGGTATTTTCATGTACAATCTAACAAATGAATTAAAAGAATCTTTAATAGGTTCTAAAATAGATAAAATTAACCAACCAGAGAAAGATGAAATAATTTTAACTATAAGAGGAAAGGAAAATAAAAAGCTTCTTATCTCTTCTAGTTCAACATACCCTAGAATACATTTTACAAATATACCAAAGGCTAACCCACTTAAAGCACCTACATTTTGTATGCTTATGAGAAAATACCTTTGCAGTGGTAGAATTGTTAACATAGAACAATTAGACCTTGATAGAGTTCTAACTTTCACAATAGAAGCTAAAGATGAGCTTGGATTTGAAAGTCACTATAAACTTATAATTGAAATAATGGGTCGTCATAGTAATATCTCACTTGTAAGAGAGAGAGATGGAAAGGTTATGGAATCTATAAAACACTTAAATGCTAGTCAAAATAGTTTTAGAGTTTTATATCCTGGTGTTGACTATGTTTATCCTCCAAAATCAAGCAAAATAAATATACTTGATTTTAACTTTGATACTATAAAAGATTTCTTTAAAGAAAATCAAGTTGAATTTAATGAAAAGTTCTTCTCAGGTATTCTAACTGGTGTAGCTAAAACCTACTCAAAAGAACTTTATAATAAATATATAAATGAATATGACAAAGAACTTGTTTTAACTATACTATTTGATTTCTTAACTAAGGAAAAAGATAATATACTTACAAGTAATAAACATATAATTTATTCTAAAAATGGACTAATAACTGATTTCTATTCAAAAGACCTTGAAGTATACAAAGATTATTCAAAAGAAGAACTTCCATCAGCAAGTGAGCTACTTGAAACTTTCTATTCAAAGAAAGACAAACAAGATAGACTTACAGCAAAAAGTGTTAATATACAAAGACTTGTGCATACCAACACAGATCGTTGTCTAAAAAAAGTTAAAATATTAAATAACACACTTGCTGATTGTGCAAAAAAAGATGAATATAAAATTAAAGGTGAGCTTTTAACATCTTATATTTATAGTTTCAAGAAAGGTGATAAAGATACTACTGTTTTAAATTACTATAATACAGATGAAGAGGAATATGTAACTATACCACTTGATATCCACAAAACTCCATCTGAGAATGTCCAAAGACTATTTAAGAGATATAATAAACTTAAAACAGCAGAGCTTGAAGCACTTAAACAATTAAAACTTGCACAGGCAGAACTGGATTATCTATATTCTGTTTCAACAAACCTTGCAAATGTAGATAACTATGCTGAAATAGATGAGATTAAAAATGAACTTATAGCTACTTCTTATATAAGATTTAGAAGAGACCCTAGAAAGAAAGTAAAAAAAGAGAAAGTCTCAAAGCCTATGCACTTTAAATCTAAAGAGGGAATTGATATATTTGTAGGTAAGAATAATATACAAAATGATTTACTTACTTTAAAATCTTCTGATAAAAGATTTACTTGGCTTCATACAAAGGATATACCTGGATCACATGTTGTAATTGCATCATTTGAGTTTTCAGATGAAACTTTACTTGAAGCTGCAACACTTGCTGCTTTTTATAGTAAAGGTCAAGGTAGTACAAAAGTCCCGGTTGATTATACACTTATAAAAAATGTAAAAAAACCATCTGGTGCAAAACCAGGAATGGTAACATATTCAACAAATAAAACTTTATTTATTGATCCACCAAATGTTATAGAAACAGAAAAGGTAAGCAAATAATTTGCTTACCTTTCTCTTTTTCATATTAGAATTATTACTTAGCACCATGATACTGATAGTAATAACACTGTAATGTTCCATTATATAATTTTCTGTTTTTACTAGATTTAGCCATTAACATATCTTCAAAACCTTTAAATGCTGTTAACACATTTAAATCCCAACAAGGTAATTTTCTAAGCATTAAACCAAGTTGCTTATTAATAAATTCAACTTGCTCTTCCTCACCCATACGTTCTCCATAAGGTGGGTTACTTATAATAACTCCTGATCTTCTAGGTGTTGAAAACTCTGCTATATCTCTTCTTTGAAGTTCTATAAAATCTGAAACTCCAGCTTTTATTGCATTATTTCTAGCTGTTCTCATAACTCTTCCATCTATATCATAACCAATGATACTAAGTTCATTATTTTTCCTAGCTTTTCTAGCACCCTCTCTAACTTGTTCCCATAACTCTTTATCAATATTTGGCCAAGTTTCACTTACAAACTTTCTATTAAGTCCTGGCGCAATATTATTAGCTATCATAGCTGCTTCTATAAGAATTGTTCCTGAACCACAAGTTGGGTCTATTAAATGTTTCTCTGCATCCCATCTTGATAATAAAACAAGTGCTGCTGCAAGAGTTTCTTTAAGTGGAGCTCCACCTGAATGCTCTCTATATCCTCTCTTGTGAAGACCTTCTCCTGATGTATCAATAGTTAATGTTACTACATCTTTAAGTATTCCAACCTCAATTTTATAAACTGGGCCATCCTCATCAAACCATTCTTTGTTATAATGCTTTTGCATACTTTTTACAACAGCTCTTTTAACAATTGATTGGCAGTCTGGTACACTATAAAGCTTTGACTTTATAGACTTACCTGTAATATGCATTTTACCATTTACCGGTACATACTGTGACCAATCTATTTCAGCTGTTTTGTTGAATAACTCTTCAAAACTCTCTGCCTTAAACTCTGCTGCCTTAATTAAAACTCTATCAGCAGTTCTAAGCCACATATTAGCTATGGCAATATCCATTTCATCACCTTCAAAATGAACTCTACCATTCTCAATTGTTAAATCTTCATATCCTAAAGCTTTTAATTCTTTAGCTGCGATTGCTTCAATCCCAAAAGTTGTTGTTGCTATTAAATTATAATCCACTTTTTCATCTCCTCTTATTGTTCGTATATCGTAACAGAGTCATCTCCATCAATTTCTTCAATTTCAACCTTAACTATCTCTTCTTTTGCTGTTGGAACATTCTTCCCAACAAAATCAGCTCGTATAGGTAACTCTTTATGTCCTCTATCAACTAGTACTGCAAGTTCTATAAGCTCTGGTCTTCCATTATCCATTATAGCATCAATAGCAGCTCTTACAGTTCTACATGTATATAAAACATCATCTACAAGTATAACTTTTTTTCCAACTATATCAATACCAATATTAGCATCTTTAACTTCTGGAGCATCTGACGCTTTACTTAAATCATCTCTATATAATGTTATATCAAGACTTTCAACTGGAACTTTAATATTATCTATTGATTCTATAAGTTCGCTTATTCTCTGTGCAATTGGATATCCTCTTCTTTTGATACCAACTAAAACTAGATTTTCAGTACCTTTATTTTTTTCAACTATCTCATGTGAAATCCTTACAAGCGTTCGTCTTATAGCATTCTTATCTAAAAGTGTTGCTTTAATCTTCATAGCTTCCTCCAAATTTTTTTATTAAATCTTTAACATATTCAGGTAACTCTGAATTAAATTCAATATATTTTTTTGTAGCAGGGTGTATAAAACCTAATTTTTTAGCATGTAATGCTTGCCCTGTGCTTACAAGCTTTTGTCTTTTTAGACCATAAACTGTATCTCCTAAAAGAGGATGACTTATAAATGCTAAATGAACTCTTATTTGATGAGTTCTACCTGTCTCAAGATTACATTTTATAAGTGAACAAGAATTGTAAACTTCTAACGTTTTATAATGAGTTATAGCATTTTTCCCACCTCTAACCACTGCATACTTCATTCTATCTTTAGCATGTCTAGCAAGTGGTGCATCTATTGTTCCTTCTTCTTTTCCCATTCTACCTTCAACTATAGCTACATATTCTCTTTTTATTGTATGTTCTTTAAACTGTCTAGCTAAGTCATTATGTGCATTATCATTTTTTGCAACAACAAGAATTCCTGATGTATCTTTATCTATTCTATGTACAATTCCTGGTCTTGCAACACCATTAATTCCTGAAAGATCTTTACAATGATGTAAAAGTGCATTTACTAAAGTTCCATTAAAATGCCCTATTGCAGGATGTACAACCATACCTTTAGGTTTATTAACAACAATTATATCACTATCTTCATATATTATTTCAAGAGGAATATCTTCAGCTTCAACTTTTAAAATCTCAACTTCTGGTATAGAAATCAATATTTTATCGCCTTCTTTAAGCTTTAATTTAGCCTTTTCTGTTTTATCATTTACAATTACACTTCCATCATCAAATAGTCCTTTTATAAAGCTTCTTGATAAATCATTTAAAACTTCTGATAAATATTTATCTGCTCTTACTCCATTACCAGCTTCACTAACTATTATTTCTTTTGTTTCCATATTTTTTCTCCTATTCGTGTTCTTTTTTTATTTAACAAACAAAAATCTCACCCTAACATATTATTAGAAGTGAGATTTTATTAAATTAATTTTCTGCAAAATAACTTTTGATTTCATTCATATCATCATCCATTATAACATCTTCATCTATATCTTTAATACTTATTTCTTTATTTTGGTCAAAACCACTAATCTCTATACCTTTTTCTTCAATAGGCTCTTGAATTTCTGGCTTAGTTACATTAAAGTTTTTAACAAAATCTTTCTCTAAATCATCAAATGTTTCCATTTGGAAATTCATAAAGTTTCTAAATTTAGCTCTAAACTTTATAAATTCTTGTTTAATAATATCATAATCATCATTAATTTGAAGAACATCATTATGAGCCTTATCAAGAATCTTTTGAGCTGTATCATTAGCTTTTCTTATTATTCTATCAGCTTCATCTTGTGATGTCTTTCTTGATTGCTCTGCTGTTTCCTGAGCAAGTATCAATGTATTTTGTATTGTATTTTCAATTTGCATATGATGGTCAAGCTTCTCATTTGCATTTTCAAGTTTTTCTTTAACTTTTGTATTTTCTTTATATAAAGCTTCATATTCCTCAACTATTCTATCAAGAAACTCATCAACCTCATCTTGTGCATAACCTCTTATAGTTCTTTTAAATTCTTTATTATTTATCTCCATTGGTGTTAATTTCATATTCTCAAACTCCCCCTATGCATACTTTAAAACTGTAATTTTGAGCCTACCACTCTTTGTAGTTCCAGATACTTCTTTTACTCTAAATTTCCCTACACCTCTAATGGTAATTCTTACATCTTCTTCAACTTCATAACTCTTACTTGCTACCTCAATATAATCTACAAGAACTAAACCTTTTGAAATCAAATCAACAGCTTTATTTCTAGACATATTCGCAATTTCTGAAACAATACAATCAAGCCTTAATGATGCTATATTTACTACTACTTCTTTAAATTCTATTTTTGGTATTTCAATAAACTCATCCAAAATAGTACACTCGCAACTTAACTTCTTTATCTTATGTAAATTATTTTGTATAAAAGTTGCAATTTTATCATCAGTTGCTAAATAACAAACATCATCATTTTTTAAAATAAGGTCTCCCATTTTCTCTCTTTTTATTCCAAGAGACATTATAGACCCTAAATAATCCCTATGCTCAAGTTTAGTAAATTTAGTATTGCATCTAATCTCTAAAATTCTTATAGGATAATAATCCCATTCAGATTTATTAAATGCTAGTATTCTTCTATCAGATTCATCAAATATCCCATAAGACTCTATATTTAATCCTTTGTTAGACATTTTCTCTAGTGCTTTCCATATAGCAGGAGGGTAAAATTCTTCTGTAAACAGAGTTATTCCTCTACTACTTGCCTTTTCATAGGTATTATAAAGTTTTGCAATATCAAAATCTAGCTTATTATCTAAAAGCTTAAAAAAGCTATCTCTATTCATCTTATTTCCAGTTAAAGATACCTTTAGAACTAAGTTCTGTTTTAAGCTCATTACTTACATGCACATTTGATGGTGAAACTACATAAACTCTAGTTTCTATATCTTCAAGATTTCCATCTAAAGCATAAGCTGCTCCACTAACAAAGTCTAATAATCTTCTTGCTACTTTTGTTTCTAATGCACTAGTATTTATTATAACAATATTTCTATTTCTAAGAGCTGTACATATATCAACTGAATCATCATATTTAGTAGGTCTTGTTATTATAACTTTAGCATCTGCTGCTGAATGTATATTAAGAACCTTACCATTATTATTGTTATTTGACTGATTAATTGGTGTTACTGGAGTATTTCCACCTCTTACTGGTGCTTCATACTCTTCTTCCTCTTCAATATCCTCATAATCATCATATTCCTCTACATCCACTGTATTTAACCCAAAGAAATTCCTCACTTTTTCCTTAACTTCCATCACTAAATATCCTCCTTTAAACTTTAAATATTATAATCCCTTGCTCCAAAAATACCAGACCCAACTCTAACCATAGAACTACCTTCTTCTATTGCTATTTTATAATCACTTGACATTCCCATTGAAAGAATTTCCATCTCTATATTTTTGTAGTCCTTACTTTTAAGCTTTTCAAAAAGTTCTTTTGTTCTTTTAAAACATTCTCTATTTTCTTCATCACTACCCTTGGGTATAATTGCCATTATTCCTTTAATTCGTATATTATTACAATTTTCTATCAACTCAATTATATCATAAATATCCTCTTCTAAGACACCATATTTTTGTGTTTCTCTACCAATATTTACTTGAATTAATCCATTTGCTACAATATTTTCTTTTCTATATCTCTTTTCTATCTCTTTTATTAAAGAAGCACTGTCAATAGAATGAATTAGATGTACCTTACCTACAATATATTTAACCTTATTCTTCTGTAAATTTCCTATCAGATGCCATCTTACATCCTTATAGAAATTTTCGTACTTTTGACAAATTTCTTGAACTTTATTTTCACCAAAATCTCTTATTCCATGTTCATATGCTTTTTCAAGATCTTCTAAAGGTTTAGTTTTAGAAACTGCTATAAGTGTTACCTCTTGTGGTAAATTTTCTTTTACTATGTCTATATTTTTTTTAATGTCCATGCTAATTCACCTCTCTATATACTATTTTATACTATTATTCAAAAATTTCAAATTTTATTTACATTTTTCATGGTTATTCTATTTTTTAATATTAGTATAGTCTATCTTTCCAGTGAACTCAGTTATTTTTATGTTTTTTTCCCTATTAATATCAATTTTTATCTCTCTATTAATTAATTTTTTAATTGAACTATTATCTGCCATTAAACTTTCTTCTAACATTTCAGAATCACCTAAAACTTTTATATAAAATGGACTAGGAGTTTTATAACCATCAATAACTAAAAATTGTCCTGCACAGTATACCGAACTTTTTAAAATTATCCTTCTATCATTTATAGAGATAGCCTCCCCTCCCGCTATTTTAATATCATTTAATATATCTACAATATCATTATTGTGTATAGTCCTTTGTCTTCTTATAAAACTATCTATTTGCTTGTTATTTAAAGTTTTAAATCCATCTTCTAGCTTTATAATAACACCCTCTCCAGCTACTTTATCCTCACCTATAAGCATCCTATTTATCTTAAGTTCTTCCTCTATTATTCTAGCCGTTTCATCCTCATCACTTTTTCCCTCTTCATATACATCTATTTTCTCATTAAGTTCTTTATTTTCTCTCTCAAGCACCCCTATTTTTGACAGTATTTTAGTTCTTTCCTCATAAAGTTCTTCATACTCATTAACACCTATAACTTCACCACGTCTATTAATATTAAAACCCATTGATACTATAAACCCACTTATTACTGCTAAAATTAAAATCAAAATTTTCTTCATTTTTCTTTCTTCCTCATACCAATAATAATACCTTTTTTCATCAGTGAAAAATTCTTAAATATTCTTCCAACCACAACTATTAAAACAGCTAAATGAATTGGAACTCCCAATTTTTCACCAATAAAAACTAAGCTAACACCAAGAATTGAATTTCCAATAAAATCTGAAATAAATATATCTTGTTTAAAACTCTGATTTAAATTATTTCTTATTCCTGTAAATATAGTATCAACACCTATTAAAATAATAATTGCTATATATGGAGAAAATTCATCTGTTATATAAATTGGTGATATTACCCCTAGTATTATCCCAATTGATATACCTAAAAAAATCAACATTTCTACTCCTCCTTATACTCATTTAAGTAATTACTTTCTAATGGTTTATTACTTTTTTTAATTTTAACCTCATCTGATTCTTCCATTTTGTAGTCATAGTTAATAAGCGAACCAAACTCCATTTCACCAGGAAATGTTATTCCTTCCTTGAGTTTATTTATATTACCTATTACTTTTATTTCAATAGGTTTTATACTTGAAATCCTACCATCACCAACCCATATAAAATCACTAGCATTTTTAATCCCTGTTTGCTGTGTTATTCTATAATCATTAATTGATATTGCCTGTGCCTCTGAAAAATTAAGTAGATTAACTAAATGAGTAAGTTCGTATTCTTTTATAGTATCTGCATTTTGTCCTATAACAAGTGGTGACTTAATATTTATACTAACTATAATCCCACTGCCTTCAACATCTTCCTCACCAAGTATCATCCTTGTTTTATCAAGGCTTTCTTTAACCACTTTACTTATATCTCCTTCATCTACTGCACTATCCTCAATACTACTTAACTTCTGTGAAAGATTTAAATTTTTCTTTTCAAGTTCACTCTTTTCATTCTTCAAATTATCTATTTCAATCATAATTTCTTCTTTATCAGTCATACTTAAAGTGTCTACTGAATTGTTTTTCAATATTTTAAATTGTGAAACCATAAGAAAACCTACTATTGCACAAATACTCCCTATTGATAATTGTATATACTTTTTTTTCATATCTCCCCCATAAAGAAACTTATTCTCTTTCTATATTCTCTTCTTCACTTTTAATTTTAGCATTTTCATCTTTTTCATTATCAGTTTTCAAATTATCCTTTATAACTGGAGCATCTACTACACTAACATCAATATACCCATCTTTAAGTTTAATATTACTTGAACCCAATATTTTCATTGCCTTCTTATATTTTTCATCTAAATCTATTGCTTGTCCTAAAATGATTTCAATATCCCCTTTAAAAATGCTTATATCACTCTTATTTGAAACATCAACACTTGTAAATATACTATCCTTATTCTTATCAATAAGTTTTGTTGCAATATCTAATAATATAAGGGACACTTTTTCATTGCTTGTTATTCTTTCTCCAATTTTAACTGATTCAACTTTTAAACCTTTAACTTCTACAATGGCTAAGTCTTTATCATCATCTAAAATATCCATTATATACAACTCATTATTTAAAACATATATCTTAGAATCTAACTTTATCTTATAAAACATCTTCCTCTCACTTATATTTATATCTAATAAATTAGGAAGTTTCCTCTTAACCTCCGCACTTTTGATATATGGATTTTTTAATATTTCATTTTTTATAACATTAGTGTCAACTAAAAAAATATTTTGTCCCTTAATATTTTTCTGATTAATAACACCCTCACTTTTAATCATTTTATTTCCTGTTACCTTTGCTCCCTTAATTGCAAACATAGGTGCCTTAACAAGAACTAGAATTGTAACTATTATAAATATCATTATTAAAAACATAATTTTTTTTCTTCTTTTTCTTCTTGCTTTAATTTGAAAATAAGCATCAACTTTTTTACTTCTCTTCTTTTTTGTCATTACACTCATAATTAACCCCTTAACATAATTAATATAAGTAAATAATATCACTTAAATTTGCTTTTTTCATTACTTTTGTGTTAATTTTTGTTATATATGATAAGTTATTTAGCTTTTTATAATCAATTTATTATTTTAAAGCAAAAAAAATCTCTATGATAAACATTTTATCATAGAGATTTAATATTTTAATATTCTCTTTCACACTGCCTAGAAATATTAAGTAACACACCCATTGCACATAAATTTATAACAAGAGCTGTTCCACCATAACTTATAAATGGAAGTGGTACTCCTGTAACTGGAATTGCACCTGTTACAACTGCTATATTCATAATTGCTTGAATACCAATAATACCTGTTATACCAATTGCAAGTAATGTTCCATATACTTCTTTTGCTGTAATTGCAATAACAATACCTCTATATACAAATAATATAAATAGCGCTATTACAAATAAACATCCAACAAGACCAAGTTCTTCACCTATTATTGCAAAAATAAAATCATTATGTGGTTCTGGAAGGTACATTGTCTTTTGTCTTGACTCACCAAGACCAAGACCAAATATCCCTCCTGAGCCTAGTGCAAAGAATGATTGTATAATTTGATATCCATTATCTGTTGGATCACTCCATGGATCAAAATATGTCGCCATTCTTCCCGATCTAAATCCTGGTTTATTAACAATACCAAGTATTCCTATAATACCAAGTCCTGCAACTCCACCTATCATTCTAAGATCAGCTCCTGCTGCAAAGATCATTATTCCACATACAACAGCAGTTATCATAGCTACACTAAGACTATTCTGTGCATATATAAGCCCTGCAAAGAAACCTACGGTAATAAGTGTTGTCCATAGTCCTTTAAATTTTTTTATTCTAACACCAAATCTTGAAAGTTCAATTGCAACAAACAAAATTACTGCATATTTTACAATCTCTGATGGTTGAAATTGCCCTATAATAGGTACCTTAATCCACCTTGTTGCACCATATGCTGAATGTGTAAGTCCTGGAATCTTTAAAATTGTAATCACAAGCAATGTTGCTGAAACTCCAAGCCCTAACCACCTAAGCCACTTTAATTTTTTAAATTTATGATAATCTACTTTTGAAATAAAAAGCATCAATAAAAGTCCTATTACACCAAATCCTGCTTGTCTTTTAAAGAAATACATACCATCACTCTCACTAATAGTAGCTTTATAAAAACTTGCACTATATACCATAACAACTCCAAATCCTAATAAAATTAGGATAGTTGCAAAAAGTGTGAAATCAAAACTATCATACTTTTTTCTTTTTTCTTTTTTGACTATTTTTTTACTACCATTTTTTAAAATCCCTCTCATAAAGTTCCTCCTAAAACACATTTACCCCTAAATAATTAAATAGACAAGAATCCTATGAAGCAAAGAATTACAGTTATAACTGAGAATATTGAAACAATCTTTGTTTCACTCCATCCTACTTGTTCAAAATGATGATGTATTGGTGCCATCTTAAAAATTCTTTTCTTTCTAAGTTTATATGACCCAACTTGTAAAATAACAGATACTGTTTCTAAAACATATATCCCTCCAACAATCGCAAGAAGTATTGGCATTTTTAATAATAATGCTACAGTTGCAATTGCTCCCCCTAGAGCAAGTGAACCTGTATCTCCCATAAATATTCTAGCTGGGAATGCATTAAATTTAAGGAATCCAAGTAATGCTCCTGCAAGTGCTACGCAGAATATTGCAAGACTCATATGTCCTGTATTATAACTAACTATAGCAAAGAAAGTAGCTACTAATACAGTAATAGATGTAGCAAGTCCATCAAGTCCATCTGTTAAGTTAACAGCATTACTCGCTCCTGCAAAGTAGAATATTGCAAGTACTACATATGCATATCCAAGATTAAGATTAATATTGAAGAATGGTATTGCTATAACTGTTCCTACTGTACGCTGTGCATAAACTGCTATCGCTGTTGAAACTATTAATAGTAAAATCATTTTCTGCCATGATCTAAGACCTAAATTATTCCTGTGAATTATTTTTAATATATCATCTATAAATCCTATAACTCCAAATCCTAGGAATGCAAGTACTACTGCTATTATTTCTGATATATTTGTACTATCAGTTGCAAATCCTACTCCTAAAGCTACTATACTTGTTGAAACTATGAATATTATTCCACCCATTGTCGGTGTTCCTGCTTTTTTCAGATGACTCTTTGGTCCATCTTCTCTGATGTTTTGTCCAAATTTTAATTTGTGTAAAAGTGGTATAAATAAAGGTCCCATTATTACAGAAACTATAAAACCTAAACCTAAAGCTATGACTATCTTTGCATCTATTAAATTTTTTATTATATCCATTATTAATCTACTGCCTAAAACTTTAGGCAGCTTCACCTCCTAATATGTTCTTTAAACTAAAGATTTTACTATCTCTTCAAATTTTAATCCTCTTGATGCTTTAACAAGCACTATATCATCTTCTGATATATACTCTTTCAACTCTGTTATTAAAGCTTCTTTGCTATCATAAATACTTGCACCTTCTCCAAATCCAGATTTTATAAACTCTGAAAATTCTCCAAAAACAAATATTTTATCTAATTTTTTATTTTTAGCATATGTTCCTATATCTCTATGTGAATTTCCAGACTCAAGTCCAAGTTCTCTCATAGTTCCAAGAACACCTATTTTCTTATTACCTTTTAATGAAATTAAAACATCTATAGCTGACTTAACTGAATCTGGGCTAGAATTATAACAATCATCCAAAACTTTAAAGCCTTTTGCATCCTTAAGGTCAAGTCTCATTGATGTAACTTCTATATTATCCATACCTTCTTGCATTTCCTTAACAGAAACATCAAAGTATTTTCCAATGCAATATGCAAGCATAAAGTTTCCTACATTATGTTTTCCAGGCATTGAAAGGTTAAATCTATCACACTTGCTTTCATCAATAATATCAAAACTTGAACTTAATTTATCAAATTCCATATTTTTAGCTCTTATACTAAGATTTTCTCCTATACCACATCTAATAAGTTTATACTCTGTATCTTTAACAGTTTTAAGCATATCATCATCAGCATTAATTATAAGAGTGTTTTCTTTATTAAAGAAATCTACAATTTCCATTTTAGCCTTTAATATATTATCTCTAGTTTTTAAGTTTTCTATATGAGATAATCCTACATTTGTTATAACTGCAACTTCTGGTCTAGCAATATTGGCAAGGAAGTTAATTTCTTTTAAATCACTCATTCCCATTTCAAGTATCGCTATATCATAACTACTATCAAGTTCTAATATCATAAGTGGAAGTCCTATATGATTATTGAAATTCCCTTTAGTTTTAAAAACTTTATACTTTGAACTTAAAACTGCAGACATTATATCCTTTGTAGAAGTCTTACCAGTAGAACCAGTAACCCCTACAATTTTAACATCTAACTTATTTCTATAAAAATGTGCAAGCTCTGCAAGTGCTTTTTCACCATTTCCAACTTTTATAATACCAATATTCTCACCTAGAGATTCAATATCAAAAGTTATCTCTGAAACTATAACAAGTGCAGCACCTTTATTTATTGCATCAAGTGCATACTTATTACCATCAAAATTCTCACCTTTTAAAGCAATAAATATACTACCCTCTTTTATTTTTCTTGTATCAGTTGATACTTCTTTCCCACTATAAGTCTTAGGTACTTTTATACTTTCACCACTTACAGCTTCTAAAATTTCATTAAAGTTTAATTCTAACATAATAGAAATCTCCCTATTTATCTAATATTTCATTAACTACTTCTCTTTCATCAAAATGGATTGTTTCTTCTTTTAATATTTGGTATGTTTCATGTCCCTTACCTGCAATTAAAACAACATCTCCACGTTTTGCAATCATCATAGCTCTTTCTATTGCATCATATCTGCCTTCTATAACCTCATAATTTGTATTTACAAGAGGTTTTATTATATCATTTATTATACTCATTGGCTCTTCTGATCTTGGATTGTCTGAAGTTATTATTGCTATATCTGATAAATCACAAGCTATTTTACCCATTTGAGGTCTTTTAACTTTATCTCTATCTCCACCACACCCAACTACAGTTATAATTCTAGCTTTAGCAAAACCTTTAACTGTTTCAAGTATATTCTCAAGACCATCTGGTGTATGAGCATAATCAATTATTATGTTATAATTTATCTCTCTATCTTTAGCAACCATTTCACATCTACCAGGTATTAAAATATTTTCAAGACCTTCTTTTATAAATTTCATATCAATATTTAAAGAAATACCCATAAGTATTGTTCCTAGTGCATTTTGAACATTATAATCTCCAGGTATATTCATATTAAAAATTACTTCTTCACCCTTTATATTAAGTTTAAAAGTAGAACCATTTTCATTCATTTCTATATCATAAGCCTTAAAATCTGAATCACCTTTAATAGAAAATGTCATAGTATCTTTTTCTAGCTTATTTAAATCAGCTAAAACATTAACTCCATATTCATCATCTAAGTTAACTACTGAAATATTAGATCTTTCAAATAATATAAACTTAGCTTTATAATAATTTTCAAATGTCTTATGGAAATCCAAATGATCTCTTGTAAGATTTGTAAATATACCAACTTCATACTCAAGTCCATAAACTCTATCAAGTTCTAAAGAATGAGATGAAACTTCCATAACACAATATTCTACATTTTCATTTACCATCTGACTAAATAATTCATGTAATTCAAATGATTCTGGAGTTGTTCTCTCAGTATCAATTTTTTTATCACCAATATAATTAGCAATCGTTCCTATAAGCCCAACCTTTTTCCCTGCTTTTTCAAGCATAGCTTTTATCATAAAAGCTGAAGTTGTCTTACCATTAGTACCTGTTATTCCTATAATTTTAAGTTTATCTTTTGGATTTTCAAAATAATTAGATGATACAATAGCTAACGCTTTTCTTGTATCCTCAACTTTTATAATAGTTACTCCATCAATTGCTTCAATATCCTCTGAAACTATAATTGCTACAGCACCTTTATTTTTAGCATCCCCTATGAAACTATGCCCATCAACTTTAAATCCTTTAACGCAAACAAATAAATCTCCTTGATTTACTCGTCTGTTATCATATCTTACATTCCCTATGATTATATCATCATTACCATTTATTAATTTATAATCTAATTTTTTTAATAATTCTTTTAAAAGCATGATTTCACTCCTTAATTATTATGCTTAATTAACTTTTTTAATTCATGAAAATTAGCATGCGTACTCCACATGCTAATTTACTATCAAACTAATCTGTGGTTAATACAAACGTTATGGTTTCTCCTTTTCTAACTACATCACCTTTTTCGTGATTTTGAGACTTCACTATTCCCTCGCCTTCAAATTTAGCATTAAGTCCTATTTTTTTAATGAGACTTTCTACCATTTCCTTTGAATATCCTTGAAAGTCTGGAATTATAACATCTTTATTATAATTAGAACTACCACCTGTGTAAAGTTTTATCTTACTTCCATCTGCAACCATATAGCCTGCTTTTGGAAGCATATCACCTATATATTCATCTTCGCCTTCTATTTCAAATTTTAAACCTGATTCTTTTAAAATTTTCTTAGCATCAGAAACTTTAAGACCTCTGACCTCAGGGATTATTATATCACATTCCGTTGTAATCTCTGCATTAAAATATGAAGGTTTTAAATAATTAAAAATATCTTCATAAACCATTTTAGCAACTGGCGTAGCTATTACCCCACCATAATATTGACCAGCAGTAGGGTTATCTATTGAAACAAATAAAGTAAGTTTAGGGTCATCTGCTGGAACCATTGAAATAAATGATGATACATATCCACCACCATACCCACCTGTTTCCTTAACCTTTTGAGCTGTTCCAGTCTTTCCACCTATCTTATAGCCTTCAATATATGAATTTTTAGCACTCCCCTCCGAAACAACACTTTCTAGTATTTCTCTAAATTCTTTTGCTGTTTCCTCACTTATAATATTCTCTTTTACAGTTGGTTTAAATTCATCTGTAATTATTTTTTCTCCATCTGTTGCTGTATAGCCAACTTCTTTCATAACATGTGGCTGAATTAAATCCCCTCCATTTGCAATTGCATTAAATGCAGTCATGAATTGTATCATATTAGCAGTATTAGTTTGTCCAAATGAAATTGTTGCAAGATCTGTTTCTGTAATTTTTTCTGCTTTTTTAATAATACCTGAAGCTTCTCCTGGTAAATCAACTCCTGATTTACTACCAAGCCCAAACTTCTTTATATATTCAGTCATTTTTTCTGGTCCAAGTCTTTGCCCAAGTTCCATAAAACCTACATTACATGAATTTTTCACAATTCCATGAAAATCAAGTTCCCCATGACCTGTCCTTTTCCAACATCTTATATTTCTATCTCCAACTTTTCTATTTCCACTACAATTAAACTTGTCTTCATCACCAATAAGATTTTCTTCCATTGCAGCCGTTGCTGTTATAACCTTAAATATAGAACCTAACTCAAAAGTATCTGATACCGCTCTATTTCTCCACATTTTCTGAACTTTATCACCATCTGTTTCACCTTTAAATAATTCTAATCCTTCATGAGCATCATTCAAATCATACCCTGGTGAATTAGCCATTCCAAGTATTTCTCCATTTCTTGGGTCCATAGCTATTATACTTACTGCATCTGCTTTATTTTTTTCCTTTGTTATCTCTGCTGCTTTTTCTAAAAACTCTTGAATTTGTAAATCTATAGTAAGCGTAACATCTTTACCATCAATAGGTGCTGAAAATCTAGATATAGTATCCGTTATATCAGCTCCATCTTTTGCAATTTCAGTTATTCTTCTACCTGGTGAACCCGCTAGTATTTCATCATATACAAGCTCAACTCCTGTAAGCCCTTTTCCATCCGAATTTGTAGTTCCAAGTACATGTGACAAAACTTCCTCTTCTGGGTAATATCTCATAGTATCTGCCGATACCATAATCCCACTTATGTCCAAATCCTTAACCTTATCTGCTTTTTCTTTATCAACTCTTCTAGCTAAAATAGAACTTTGAGCTGGTGCACCTGACGGAAGTCTAAAATTCAATTGTTTTAATACTTTTGCCTCATCAATTTCTAATGCTTTTGCAAGTCCCGGTGCTAGACTTTCATTAGTTGTTTTATTATCTTTATTATGTTTAGCAACTGTTTTTAAGTCTATATCTACCCTATATACATTCCCACTCACTGCTAATTCTTTACCATTTCTATCATAAACCTTCCCTCTTTTCGCTGCTATCTTTACATCACTAGTCCACTGGTCTATTGCCTTACTTGAATACTCTTCATATTTGAATACTGTAATATATACAACTCTCATTATTAACAAAAGAAATATCACAATTAAAAATACCAAACCAAAATGCATTCTCTTTTTCATTGTAGCCCTATCTTTAAAACTCCTCGCCATAATTAACCTCCAAAATTAAAATAAGGATATATCAATTTGATATATCCTTAAATAATATGTTGATTAACTTAATTAAATTACTCTTTCTTTTTTAAAATTAATTTAACTGTATCTCCAGTATTTACAACTTCGCCTGCTTCAATACTCTGCCTTTCAACTATTCCTATTTTATTGTCTAATTTATACTTCAAACCAATTTTATTAAAAACACTCTCAATCATATCATTTGTATAACCTATAAAGTTTGGTACAACAACTTTACTTTCAAAATTTTGTCCCTCTGTAAGTTTTACATTTACTACTGCGCCCTTTTTAATTAAGCTTCCTGGTAAAACATCTAAACTTTTAACTCTACTGCCTTTACCACTAATTTTCATTTCGATATTTTCACGTTTAAATATATCTTTTGCTTCCTCTACTTCAAGTCCTCTTACTTCAGGCATTATTATCGATGAATTATTATCCTGTGTAAAATCTAAATCCTCAATCCCCTTGTAAGTATAAATCCCCTCTAAAACTTCTTTAACAACAGGTGCTGCCATACTACTTCCTGATGCTGCTCCAACTTTAGGATTTTCTACTACTACTAAAATACTTATTTTAGGATTATTTGCAGGTGCCCCTGCTATAAATGAAGCAATTCTACCTTGCCCATACCCACCATTTTCTTCATCTATCATCTCTGCTGTTCCAGTCTTACCAATTACCCTAAAGCCTTCAATAAAAGCAGATTTACCAGTACCCGTTGCAACTGTTTCCTCTAAAGCACCTTTTATTACATCTGAAGTTTTTTTATCTATAACTTGTGTTTTTTCTGTTTTATAAGAATCATTTATAACAAGTGTGCCATTTTCTGTTGTGCTTGAAATTTCTTTCATTAAATGTGGTTTAACTAAATATCCACCATTTATACTAGCATTAAAACCTGTTAAAAGTTGAATCATACTAACTGTGTTAGCTTGTCCAAAAGATATAGTTGCAAGGTCAACATCACTCATTGTTTCAGGAGTCTTAATAATTCCAATTGCTTCACCAGTAATATCAATCCCCGTTTCTTTTCCAAAACCAAACTTTGTAATATATTCATGCAATTTTTCTTTACCAAGTTTTTCACCAATCTCCATAAAACCTACATTACAAGAATTTTCTATAATCTGACTAAATGTTTGTGGTCCATGTCCCTCTCTCTTCCAGCAATTTATTCTTGTCCCTTGTATAAGCTTATATCCTCCACACACATATGTTTCACCTCTATTAGCAATACCTTCTTGCACTCCAGCTGATGCTGTAACTATTTTAAATGTAGAACCAGGTTCATATGTATTAGATATAACTCTATTTCTCCACATTTGTTGTATTTTTTCACTTTCTGTTTCTCCCTTAAATCCTTCAAAACCCTCATATGGTTTATTAGGATTATAATCTGGATTTGTAACAAGTGCTAATATTTCATTAGTATTTGGTTCTGTAACCAAAACACTAACTGAATCAGCCTTATGTGCCTTTAACGCTTTCTCTGCTGCTTTCTCTGCAAAATATTGAATCTTCTCATCAATTGTTAATATTACATCCTTACCATTGATTGGATTTATATAATTAGCACCTTCAAGTGGGAGTTCATGCTCCTTGTCACCATCAATACCCGCAATTCTATATCCTGATATACCAGATAAAACTGAATCATAATACATCTCTATGCCATTAAGCCCTTTACCATCAGCATTTACATTTCCTACAACATAAGATGCAAATTCATCATTTGGATAATATCTTTTTGTATCTGATGATATTAAAATTCCATAAGTATCAAGTTCTTTTATCGCATCTGCCTGTTCTTTACTAATTCTTCTTGCAAGAATAGAGCTTGTTGCATCTGCACCTGATTTAAGTTTTGCATTCACCTTACTATCTACAAATTCTTTATCAAGATTTAAAATACTTGCTAGTTTTTCTATTAAAACATTTTCTAAACTTTCTTCGCTATTCTCACTAGTAGCTTTTCTTTCTAATGTTTGATTTATACTAACTATATCTAAATCAACTCTATAAACATCCCCACTAACAGCAATGCTATGACCATTTCTATCTAATATACGCCCTCTTTTAGCCTCTATTTCTATTTCACTTATAACTTGCTCATCAGCTCTTTTTTTATATACTTCACCTCTAAATACTACTCTATATACTAAAAAACATAGTATAAATAAAAATCCTACCCCAAATATTATAAGAACTTTTGAACTTCTCTCTCTAACCTTTAACTTAAACTGTCCATTTTTTGATGTCTTTTTATCTTTCAACATATTTTCCCCCGATAATATAATATTTTAAAATAAAAAATTATGGATGCACTCTATTAAAGTACATCCATTTATTAAGACTATTTAAGGAACTATATTCATTGAATCATTTCTATTTGGGTAGACCATATCTAATTTATCAAAAGCTATCTTTTCTATTTTTTCTAAAGACCCACTTTCTGATATTTTTATATTAAAATCTTCATTCTTTTCTGACATAACTTTTATCTGATTATTAAGATTTGTTATATCAGTTTGTATTGTATATATTGCATTGTATCTACTTAATATAAATATTGATGTAGCTACAAATATACACATCACGATTGAAGTTCCAAATATAACTCTATTTTTCTTCTGCTCTTCCCTTAATGCATGATTCTCTAAATATTTTTTCTCTCTTAGTTTTCTTCTTTTGTTATTTTGTTCCTTTATCTTTGGATTGGTTATATTTCCTTGTATATTATGCTTTAATTTTTCTATACCCATAACATAAAACCACCCTTAATTTCACCCTATTTTTTATACCTTATATTATAATTTTTCTAAAACTCTAAGTTTTGCACTTCTACTTCTTGGATTATATTCAAGTTCTTCTGCTGATGCCTCTAATGGTTTCTTTGTAAGTATCTTTATGATAGGATCACTATCACACACACAAATTGGGAATCCACTTGGACATGTACATGGATTTGTTAAGCTTTTATATGTTGTTTTAACAATCCTATCTTCTAATGAGTGGAATGTTATAATAGCCATTCTTCCACCTTTATTAAGCTTACTTACTCCATCTTTAATAGTATCTTTAATAATTGCAAGTTCTCTATTAACTTCTATTCTTATAGCTTGGAATGTTCTTTTAGCTGGATGAGGTCCCTCTCTTCTAGCTTTTGCTGGTATAGCAGACTTAATTATTTCAACAAGTTCAAAAGTAGTTTCTATTTCCTTTTCTTCTCTTGCTTTAATTATAAATCCAACTATTCTCTTAGCAAATTTTTCTTCCCCATACTCTCTAATAACTCTATATAACATTTCACCTGTATAACCATTTACAACTTCATGTGCGCTAAGTGTTTCTTCTCTATTCATTCTCATATCAAGTGGTGCATCTTTCATATAACTAAATCCTCTATCAGCTGTATCAAGTTGATAAGATGAAACTCCAAGATCTATTAAGATACCATCTACACCTTCAATATCAAGATTATCTAAAACATTTTTTATTTCTTCAAAATTACTATGAACTAAAGTCGCATTTGGGAAATCTTTAAGTTTTTCTCCAGCTGCTTTAAGTGCATCTTTATCTTGATCTATACCTATTAATCTTCCTTCATTTCCAAGGTTCTCTAAAATAACTGATGAATGTCCTGCTCCACCAAGTGTGCAATCAACATAAATTCCATCTTTTTTTATATTCAAACCTTCTATACATTCATTTAAAAGTACTGATATATGTTTAAATTCCATTTTGTTCTCCTTATATTCCTAAATCCATCATTTTTCTGCAATTTCAGAAAAATCAATATTTTCATTATTATATTCGTCCCATTTTTCTTTACTACTTAGTTTAGTAAAGTTTTTAGTTTCTTATTTAATTCTTCCCATTCGTTTATATGATACACATCCATCAAGCACTTTAGTCATATAAAATATATCATCTAAACGCTCTCTGAACTTTGAGGGTATAATTATTCTATTTTTTAAATCCAAATTATGATTATACTCTCCTATGAACATATTTTCCACCTGTTTTTCATATACTAGTAATTTATATAACTATAAATTATCCTTATATATATAATTTACACTATCTGCCAAGTACTTTCAACCACTTTTACCCACTTTTTTTAAAAAACTATTGGGAAAATATTAATTTTATTATATAATTTGTTAATTAATTCAACAAATTATATACAATATCATATATTATACTACAATACGATATTTTTTTTTGACATTATCTATCGACTATTATAAAATAAAGTAGATATATGGGAGTAGATAGGGGCTGGTGTCCCTACGGGTCTTCAAAACCTAGTTGTGGTACTAATACTATCATTGGTGAGTTCAATTCTCACATATTCCCGCCAAAAAAGGTATGAGTTTTTTATAAAACTCATACCTTTTCATTTACTTAAAATCTTTTTTCATATCTTTTTAAAAACATAGCTGTTAAAAATGAATTAATTAGTACAAAACCAAATATCAAAGTAGCTATCTCTTTTTCACCCAAAAACATTAATATAAAAGCTACAAAAATCTCAATAAGTATTGTTATATTACTAGCACTTGAAACTGCTTTTCGCCTAATATAAACATTTCTTTCATCATTAATTTCTATTTTTTCTTCTGTTGTTGTATTTGCTAAGACTAAACCTCCAAGTCCTATTGCTACTACCGTACATATAACTGCAACTCTTATATCCTTACTTAAAAAGTATGCAAGCAAGCCTATCCCTTGAATTATTCCTGCTATAATTACCAAAACACCATTTAAAATCTTTTTACTACCCAAATTTTTTTCACCTTCTTGTTTCAAATTTAATCCCCTCTTCATAAATAAAAATTTCTTCGATTAATAAGTCAAAATACTTAGCTATCTTAAAAGCTAATATTATAGATGGATTATACCTTCCATTTTCAAGTGAACTTATCGTTTGTCTTGACACGCTCATTGCTTTTGCAAGTTCCTCCTGCCCTATCTTCTTATCTTTTCTTATAGCTTCTAATTTATTTTTAATACTTCTCACCTCAATCTCAAATGTCAAGTTTGCTTTATATTTACAATACCATAAAATTCCATTATTTGTAAAGTTAGCTTTCCATTTATTTTTATTTCAATAAAAAAGTAGCTATCAAAGAAATTTTTCTTTGATAGCTACTTATAATATATATTATACGTTAAATCTAAATTGAACTACATCTCCATCTTTCATAACGTACTCTTTACCTTCTAATCTGTAAAGACCTTTTTCTTTAGCTGCTGGCTCTGAACCACATGCAACTAAATCTTCATATCCTACAACTTCAGCTCTGATAAATCCTCTTTCAATATCTGAGTGGATTTTACTTGCTGCAGCAGGAGCTTTTGTTCCTTCTTTTATTGTCCAAGCTCTTACTTCTTTAACACCAGCTGTAAGGTAACTGATTAATCCTAGTAATTTATAACTAGCTTGGATTAATTTATCAAGTCCTGATTCTTCTAAACCATACTCTGATAACATTTCAGCCTTTTCATCATCATCAAGTCCTGATAATTCTTCTTCAAGTTTAGCTGATACTATAGTTGTTCCAGCTTCTTCACCTTCTGCGAAAGCTTTAACTTTAAGAACCATATCATTCTCAAGATTTCCTTCCATCATATCATCTTCTGATATATTACAAGCATAAAGAACTGGCTTAGATGTTATAAGGAATAATCCTTTCATAATAGCCTCTTCATCTTCTGTAACTTCTAAAGTTCTAGCAGGTTTACTTGCTTCTAAGTGTGCTTTAAGTCTTTCCATTAAAGCATATTCAGCTTTTATAGCAGCATCTCCTGATCTAACTCCTTTTAAAGCTCTTTCCATTCTTTTCTCAATAACATCAATATCTGCAAATATAAGCTCAAGACTTATAGTTTCAATATCTCTGATTGGATCAACTGAACCATCTACGTGTACTACATTTTCATCTTCAAAACATCTTACAACGTGTACTATTGATTCAACTTCTCTTATGTGTGATAAGAATTTATTTCCAAGTCCTTCACCTTTACTAGCACCTTTAACAAGTCCAGCTATATCGTAAAATTCTATTGCTGTATAGATCTTTTTCTTTGTTCCATACATTTCTTCTAAAACGTCCATTCTCTTATCTGGTACACTTACAACCCCTATATTTGGTTCTATTGTACAGAATGGGTAGTTTGCTGCTTCTGCTCCAGCTTTTGTTATTGCATTAAATAATGTACTTTTTCCTACGTTTGGTAGTCCAACTATTCCTAATTTCATCTATGTACAGTCCTTTCATTTTAAACTTAATTAATTACCTTATAAAATTATACTCTAGCTTTTATTATATTTCAAGTGATGTAAAATCCTACCTCTATATCCATCAAAGTTTTTTTATAGTATTTGCCTTATATAGACATAATATGTTTAAAGAGGTGATATATATGATAAACTTTTTTTCTCTACTACTAGCAGCTTTATTTTTAATCTCACCAATTAAAGTTTTAGCTACTACTACAAGTAATGAAGAATTAAATTGGTACTATTCTTTTGATAAAAACTTAAACACCCTCCTCTCACCAAGAGAAGCTCCCTTCCTTAGTGATGAAATAGCAATATTTAAAGGAAATGAATCGCAAAAAGTTTTATATCTAACTTTTGATGAGGGCTATGAGAATGGTTTTACTCCATCAATAATTGATACTTTGAATAAAAATAATGTTACTGCAGCTTTTTTTGTTACAAAGCCTTATATAACTTCACAACCTGAGCTTATAAAAAAAATGTATGATGGAAATCATCTTGTGTGCAACCATACAGCAAAACATAAATCTATGCCAACACTTGTTGGAACTGAAAATTTCACAAAAGAATTTAAAGAAGTTGAGGTTGAATATACTAAAATAACTGGTGATAAAATGCCTATATTCTTTAGACCTCCTATGGGTAAATATAGTCATAAAAGCCTTTTGGAAACTAAAAAGCTTGGTTATATATCAGTATTTTGGAGTTTTGCATATAAAGATTGGTTAACAGACCAACAACCTACTCCTGAATATGCATTTAATAAAATAACGTCTAATATTCATAATGGGCAAATATTGCTACTTCATGCTTGTTCTAAAACTAATGCTACAATTTTAGATAGTCTTATAAAACATTTAAAATCCGAAGGATATGAATTTAGATCACTTAATGATTTTAATAAATAGTAAAAGCCACAAGTTATCTTACTTAACTTGTGGCTTTTTAAATGTACTACATATATTTATTAACTACTTCCATGCATTCCATTTTCATTATATTATTATTTTCTTCTATCATATTAAGCTTTTTCTTTACACTTTTTTGTATATTCTCATCTTTTATAAATCCTAAATTCACCCTAACATTTATAATTGATGATTCAATTGTCGCATGTAGCATAATTGCAGAAATTGCTGCATCTGATACAAGATTTTTATTCCCTTTTTCTGCTGCAAACATTATATTTTTATAAAAATTAATACTTTCTTCAGCAAGACTAAGTGGAACTATCATACAAGTTAATGTTTTTTTCTCAATCTCATGACTTCTTTTCTTCTTTTCCTCATCCGTAGATTTTGGTAATTTATAAGTAGCCATAAGTGCATTAAATGCATCCTCATCTTTTCTAGCAAAGTTTAATGCTTCATTATAAAAACCTTTAGCCTCTTCTATATTTTCACGCATTAATTCTTTATCATCATCAACAAGCTCATCAAAAACTTTTTTCCCAATTGTTAAGCTATAAACCATAGAGCAAAGCGCCCCTGATAATGATGCAACCATACCTGATGCAGCACCACCACCTGGTGCTGGTTTCTCTGATGCAAGGTTACACATAAATTCCTCAATTTTCACTTCTCTCATACTCCCTCTACTACCTCCATTTTTTTATAAATCTTTAAATGCCGCTTTAATTTCTTTAACTATCTCATCATCTTTATTAATTGCCTCAGCAAGTTTTAAATGTTTCTTAGCATTTTCTAAATCATTATTATGCACATAACACATAATTAGATTTGTACATATCTCAACATCTTTTGTTCCTTCAAAAGCTTTTCTAAAGCAATTTATAGCATTATCATAACTTCCAAGTGATGCAAAGTTTATTCCTAGTTCATTTACAACCTCTACAATATTACTATCCATTGCCTGACTTTCTTGAAGATAATATATAGCCTTCTCAAAATTCCCAAGTCTTCTATAACAAGTTCCTATATAGAATCTAAGTATAGCATCTTCTGTAAACTTATCGGCAAGTGGTAAGAATTTTGTAAGTGCCATTGTTGGATCTTCTATTAAGGCTTCTTTTCCTTCTTCATATGCTGATGCATCAGAAATCTCTTCAAATAGTGCTTCTATTTCAGAATTTTTCTCTCCACCAAGTCTTATATATTCATTTATATCAACTACTGCCTTACTTAAATTTTCTTTATCTTTTTGTGCAATCGCAGAATATAAATATGGGAATGACTCTATTTCAAATAATTCCTTTGCTCTATCTGCAATTATAATTTGCGTATCATTATACTCGCTATTTACTTCTCTTAATGCTTCGCAAACAAGTAATGTTTTTTCAAATATTTCTTTATCTGCTTTATATTCACACATTCCAAGTAGAAGTACAAGTGCATCTGGAAGCTCATTGTTTTTACTCTTATCCGCTATAAGACTTTTAACTATTTTTTCACTATCTTTTATTAAAGGAATTATTTTCTTGTAATCACTATTAAATTTTAAATTTTTGTCTCCACCTAGTGCAAAAAACATTCCCTCTATAAAATAATTTATAGGAAGTTTATCAAGCTTTAAACCACTTTTAACATCTTGGTTTAAATGTACTGGGTCAACTGGTATGTATAGTTCCTCTATTTCTACATTACTTTTTTCTGCTCCTATTGCTTTTAAAAAGCCTTCTGCATTTATCTCCATAAAAAGTAATTTTGCTAATTTTTCTTTTGAATATTCATTAAAATCCAATATTAATTACACTCCTTTTGCTAAAAATATAGGCTGCCCTATAAAAGGGCAACCCATTATTTATTAGTTTAATTTCTCATTTATTATAGACATTACGTCTTTCTCAAACTGAGTACTCTTAGCATCTGCATCTTCAAGACTTAGCCCTTTAACTGATAAATAAACTTTCATTTTAGGTTCTGTACCTGAAGGTCTAACAACAAACCAAGAATCATCCTCTAAAACATATTTTAACACATTTGATTTTGGAAGGTCTATGTTTTTTTGTTCATTTGTTAAGTTATTAAGTTCTGTACTTAATTTATAATCAAAAGAAGTTATAACTTTAGCCCCTGCAACCTCTGAAATTGTTGTATTTCTTAAAGCATCTATACAAGCAGTTATTTTTTCTTGCCCTTCTTTTCCTTCAAGAGTAACTGATACTAAACTTTCTTTAAAGTATCCATATTTATTATATAAGTCCACTAACGCCTCATATAAAGTTTTCCCCTTAGTCTTATAGTATAATGTCATCTCAGCTATCATTTGAGCTGCAACTACTGCATCTTTATCTCTAGCATGAGTTCCTATAAGATATCCATAACTTTCTTCAAATCCTAAGATATATTGATACTCTGAAGTTTTTTCAAACTCAGTCATTTTTTCTCCAATATATTTAAATCCTGTTAATAAATCAAATAATTTAACCCCATACTCATCAGTAATTTTTCTTACTGCTTCAGTTGTAACTATAGTTTTTGTTACAGCCCCATTTTTAGGAAGTTTATTTACTTCTTTAAGAGATGATATTATATAGTGTGTTAAAAGTATTCCTGTTTGATTTCCTGATAACACTTTATATTCACCCTTATTATCTTTAACAACTACACCAATTCTATCACAATCTGGATCTGTTCCAAATATAACATCTGCACAAACTTCATCTGAAAGCTTTAAAGCAAGTTCAAATACTTTTGGATCTTCTGGGTTTGGATATGGAGCTGTTGGGAACTCACCATCTGGAAGTTCTTGCTCTTTTACAACATGAACATTCTCATATCCAAGTTCTGATAAAATTCTTCTAACTGGCACATTCCCTGAACCATGAATAGGTGTAAATACAATTTTTAAGTCTTTAGCATTTTCTTTAACTAAATCCTCTCTTATTGTAACTTTTTTAAGTTCTTCTATAAATGCAGCATCAACCTCTTCACCAATATACTCAAGAAGTCCTTTTTCTATTGCTTCACTCTCATTCATAGTTTTTATCTCACTATAATCTTCTATATTATTAACATAAGTTATAACTTTTTCTGCTGGCTCATCAGTTAACTGGCAACCATTTTCATCATAAGCTTTATACCCATTATAAATCTTAGGATTATGTGAAGCTGTTAATACTATTCCACCATTACACCCTAAATGTCTAACTGCAAATGATAATAAAGGTGTTGGTCTTAAACTTTCAAATAAATAAACCTTTATTCCATTAGCCGCAAGATTTAATGCCGCTGCTTTTGAAAACTCAACTGATTTATTTCTTGAATCATAAGCTATTGCAATAGATATATTACCTTTATTCTCATTATTTAAAAAGTTAGCAAAACCTTGTGTTGCTTTCCCAACTGTAGTTTCATTAAGTCTATTAGTACCAGCTCCTATAATTCCTCTTAGTCCACCTGTACCAAAATCTAATTCCTTATAAAATCTATCTTCTATTTCTTTCTCATCATCTTTTATAGCTATAAGCTCCGCCTTAAGATCCTCTGAAATCATATTAGAACTTAACCATTGTTCATATTTTTCTTTATACATAAACTCATCTCCCTACTTTTTCAATATACATAATTATATTATATGGAGTAGAATTATAATACTAATTTTTAAATAAATCGTCTATTTTTAACAATTTCATAAAAGAATTTTCACTTCTCATTTACTGTAAATGTTTTACAAAACAAATAAGCATCTCTTATTTCAAGAGATGCTTAATATTTAAATTTTTTTTATTCTTCTACTATTTCCTCTGCTTGTGTTTCAGGAACAACCTCTGCTACAATTGGATCTTGTCTTTTCTGCTCTGCACTAACTGTTGCAAGTACTGAATCCAAACTATCAACTATACAAATTTCACTCGCAAATTCTACATCAGTAAGTCTAAAACTGTCACCTATTTTAGCATTTGTAACATCTAAACTTATAACTTTTGGTATATTATCTGCTTCACATTTAACTTTAACACTGTCTTTCTGCTTTTGAAGAACAACACCATGTCTTACTAAATTTTCTTCTCCTGTAAAACTTACAGGAACACTTGCTGTAACTGTTGAATTAGCTTCAACTTTTTCAAGGTCTATATGCACTATATCTCTTGTTATAGCATCTCTTTGTACTTCTTTAATTATAGCTTTATGCTCATTTCCATCTAAACAAACATTAACAATCCCTGTTGCACCTTCATTATAAAGATACTCATTAAGTTCAAGACTCGCTATTTCAATCATTGTGTTTTGTATAGCCTTTCCATAAAGTATTCCTGGGATTCTACCTGCTTTTCTATTTTTTCTTGCCTCATGATGAGTTGGTTTTTCTCTTTGATTAATATTTAAATTTCCCATAAAAAATAATCCCTCCTGTTAATTCATTACATGCTTATTATTATTAACAACCGGGATTATTTTTATTCATTTTTAATTATATTATTTCAACTGTATCTAAATCTATTTTATAGATAACATCTTTTCTTTCAACTACAACATTAATTTTTTCTTTAATATCTTTACTTTCTTTAATTTTACCAATAAGTTCTCTAGTTGGGTTTATTGCATGAGGTTTTCCTACATGTTTAAACATTGTAAAATCTCCTGATGTATCTCCATAAGCATAACTTTCTGATAAATCTATATCATATTTTTCAACAAGTTCATTTATAGCTTTTTCCTTACTATCAGCATCCCACATTGGAATAATCTCACCTGTATAACATTCATTATCATCAATTTTATATATTGTTCCCCTATGGTCGTCCATATTATATTTGTTTGCCATTTGTGTAACAAGTTCTATTGGTGAACCTGAGATAGCTATAACAACATGCCCTTGCTCTTTATGCCATTTAATTCTCTCTCTAGTAAATGTATATACTCTATCACCTTTTTGTTCTATAACAGTTTTAGCAATATGTTCTATGTGATATTTGTTTAAACCTTTTATAGTATCTATGTATATATCCACCATTTTTAAAAGATAATCATCATAATCCCCTTGTCTTTTATCCCACTTTAAGAATGCTGGTTTAACCTCATCATCCCATTTTTCACCTTTAACAAGTTCATATTTGATTATTTTCTTAAACACTTCTGTTATAAGTCCCTCTCTGTATATTGTTCCATCAATATCAAAAAAAGCTGCAATTTTCTTTTTCATAATAAACTTCCTCCTTTGCTTAGATATTTCAATCCATAATAATACTCATATTATACCACTTTCTTGTAAAATTTTGTAGATATATATCATAACAAAAGCCTTACATAAAGCTACTTAGACCTCTTCCTCTGTTAAAACCTTAACACCATTTTTCATTAAAAGTTCTGCTGTTACTCCATTCCCTATAATCTTACTACCACTAAAAGTCCCATCATAGACCAATCCCTTTCCACAAGATGGACTTTTTGCCTTTAAAATAGCAAGTTTTATATCATTTTTCTTTGCTATTTCAAGAGTTTTTACTGCTCCATTTAAAAATTCTACTGTGACATCAATCCCTGTATATGTTTTTATTTTATCACAGCCATTTATAACTCCTTTTGATGTTCCAATTATCTCTGCTGGCTCTCTTGGTGTGCTAAGACCTCCAAGTTCTTCTGGGCATACATATATAACTTCCTTATCTTTTATAAAATTTAGAACCTTCTCACTCTTATTATTCCCACCATTATACTTACAATTCTCTCCACACAGACATGCACTAACCATAATCATTTATACTACCCCTCTCCATATCAATTAATTCTAATTTTCAAAAAAGCCGTACTAAATTTAGCTTTACTAAATTTAATACGACTTGTATTTTTACTTAAGTTCTACTATAGTAACTCCATTTCCACCCTCACCATAAACTCCAAGTCTATGTTTTTTAACATGTGGATGTCTTTTAAGCATCTTTCCTATCTCATCTCTTAAAACTCCTGTACCTTTCCCATGAACTATAGTAACTTCTCCAAGTCTTCCTATAGCTGCATCATCAAGATATTTATCAGCAGTCATAACAGCATCAATAGAATCAAGTCCTCTTAAATCAACAGATATTGGTACTACTTTCATATTAAGTTTTGATTCTCTTTTTTGCATTTTCTTTTCTTGCTTAGAAATTTTAGCTTTTCTAAGTTCTTTAAGTTTAACACTTATTTTCATAATACCAGCCTCAACCATAACTTCACCTTTTTTATCAGGCATAGATAAGATAATAACTTTCTGATTTATTCTAGGAAGCATAACTTCCATCCCTTCATAAACCTCTGTAAGTTCTTCACCACGTTCTTCTTCTGGTCTATTATGAAGTGCTGACTGTACATCATTTATTTTTTCTCTAAGCTTCCCTCTTTGTTTTTCAAGTTCTCTTCTTGCTTCACTTGTAATACCAAGTCTTTCAAGATCTCTCATATTTTTAAGGATTGCATCTGCTTCTTCTTTTGCAGTATCTAAAATAGATTTAGACTCTCTTCTAGCTTCCGCATATGCATTTTCTCTAACTACTTCAATCCTTGAAAGTTTAACATCAAGTTTATCTTTAGTCATTTTAGCTTGTATCTTATATTTTTCTGCATCTCTAGCATAATTTTCTGCTGCTATATTTTTATCTTGAAGACTTTGTATTAAATCTTCAAAAGCAAGTGAATCACTAGCTATAAGTTCCTTAGCTTCTGATATAAGATTATCTGATAATCCAAGTCTTCTTGATATTTCAAAAGCATTAGACTTACCAGGAACTCCTATTAACAGTCTATAAGTTGGGCTAAGTGTTTCTATACTAAATTCAACCGAAGCATTTTCTACTCCAATAGTTTTAAGTGCATAAGCCTTAAGTTCACTATAATGAGTTGTAGATAAAAGTCTACACCCTCTTTTTCTAAGTGTTTCTAAAATAGCTACAGCAAGTGCTGAACCTTCTGTTGGGTCTGTTCCTGAACCAAGTTCATCAAATAGTACAAAACTATTTTCATCTGCAACTTCCATAATTCTAACTATATTAGTCATATGCGCTGAGAAAGTTGATAAACTTTGCTCTATACTCTGCTCTTCTCCAATATCTGCATATATCTCATTAAAATATGCTATTGTTGAATTTTCTTCAGTTGGTATTAAAAGACCTGAAAGTCCCATAAGCTGAATTATCCCAGCAGTTTTTATAGTAACAGTTTTCCCTCCAGTATTAGGACCTGTAACAACAAGGCTAGTAAATTCTCCACCAAGATAAATATTAGATGGTACTACTTTTTCTCTTTCTATAAGAGGATGTCTTGCTTCAATTAAATCAATTCTACCATCTGTATTAATATTTGGTATTGTTCCATCAATGAAACTAGCATAACTTGCTTTTGCAAATATAAAATCAAACTCTAAAATAATTTCAAAGTTAACTTTAACAAATTTTATTTCATTATAAACAAGCGCTGTAAGCTCTGCTAAAATCCTTGCAACTTCTTTTCTTTCTTCAAGCATAAGTTCTTTAATCTCATTATTTAAGTTAACAAGAGCAATCGGTTCTATAAAAACAGTTGAACCACTTGCACTTTGATCATGAATAAGCCCCTTAACAGACGCTTTATGCTGTGCCTTTACAGGTATAACATATCTATCACCTCTTACAGTGAAAAGTGTATCTTGAAGGAATTCTGCGTTATCTCTAACTAAAGTGTTAACTTTATCTCTTACTGAACCATTTTTTTCTTTAAGTTTTCTTCTTACAGAGTATAATTTTTCACTAGCTCTATCAGAAATTTCATCTTCTCCAACAATCGCTCTAAAAATTGCATCCTCTATATTTTTATAAGGTATAAGTCCAAAAGCTATATCCTCTAAAATTCTATAACTCTCTTCCTCTTCCTTTCTTACAAAAAACTCTTTAAATCTTCTAGCACAATTTAACATATTAGCAATTTTCAAAAGTGAAAAAGCTTCAACAGAACCACCTTTTGAAATACGAACTAAATCTTCACTAACATCATAAAGTCCTTCAAATGGTGCAGCTCCTTTTTTTATAGAAATATTCAAAGCTTCTTTTGTTTCCTCTAAATGCTCTATAACATCATATTTATTATCATATGGTGCAAGGTTTAAGATTTTTTCCTTAGCACTTTTTGTAATAGCATACTTCTCTACTAATTTTCTTACCTTATCAAATTCTAAAGATTTAATAACCTTATTGTTCATTCTTTTCTCTCCTATTCTTACTGTACACCCTTTCTGTAATGTCCCTTTGCAAACTTTTTAAGTCTTAGAGTTTGATCATTTATAATAGCCTCTAAAACTATTTTTGTTTCATCATAAGTTTCATCTATGAAATCAGCTCTAAAAGTCTTGATTCCAATATTTTTGATGTCCTTTATCTCTGATGTAATATTTACAGGAACTGGGTTGTATATGTGTGCTCTACAGAATAAATCTGTCATCACAAGTAAATCTTCATCCATTCTATCTCTTAATCTAAATGTACTATTTATACATTGGTCATCACATTCTCTTTTAGTAGTCTTACCACCAAATGTACTACCAATTGGGCAATATTCACTTATCATAACCTCTGGTTTACCATAAATAAAGAACATTGCACCTTCAGCATTTTTAGATAAAATAGAACTAATTTCTTTTCTATTAATCTCTAGACTAAGTGATGTTGCCTCTAAATATTGGTTATAGAATTTAAGTGCATCTGAGTTAAATACATTTAACTTATATCCACCAAGCATTTTAAGCTTTCCATCATATCTTCTAATTATACCAGTATTTCCAGTTAACAGACCCTCTATTTTACCTTCTAAAGAATCAATTATCTTACATACTACTTCAAATTCTTCTTTAACAACATTAGGGATTTCTAAGTATATCTTTGCATCATAATTTTCTAAATGAGCAAATATACCTTTATTTAATGTATCTTTATTTTTACCAAATATATCTACAATTATATTTTCTATACCTAAATCAAGTGCAGCTTGTAGTTGCTCTTTATTACTAACCTTAGGTATAACTTTACCATAATCTTTTCTATCAGATTTAACTCTTAAAATATCTAAAGTTTCTCTTTTAACTTCATTTTTATATCTTGAAATTTCAAATGCAAAAATTTCATCAAGGATTTCTCTTCTAACATTATTAATAGATGCCATTGCCATAAATCCATCATCAAATAAATCAAAATTAACATTCTCTATTTTATAAGGAATTTCTCCTGATTTCTTTAAATTTTTCTCAACTCTTCCCATATCTAATGGACTATTCACAGCTGCTTCAACTATATCACCTTTTTTAGTATAAGAATTCCCATTATAATCAATTCTCATCTCAAATGGCATTCCAAGTTTAAAGATAACATTTGTAGTAAGTGCTATTTTCTTTCCATATAATTTTTCATAAGATTTTTTAAGCTCATTCATAAGAAGAATATCATTCATCTTATAACATTCATCACCTTGCTTATACTTTCTAGGATATAAAACAACTTTATCACCTTTACTAGCTGATTTAACTTCTTTACCATTCATTAATATCTTAACAAGTACAAATCCAGTTTCACCGAATCTCAGTCCATCTTTAACTGTTATATCTTCACTTAAAACAATTTCAGAATTTGCTCCTATTTTACCCATAAAGATTCCTGTATTTTTAGGGTTTTTATAAGCCATCATATCTTTTCCAGTATTTTTATAAAGATATGCATTTGAGAAACCTTGTCTATTAAATAATTTTAATAAATCGCCTTCCCTCTTTTTAGTATTCTTACCTTTTGCAACCGCTTCATCTATAGCTTCCCTATAGCTACCAATAACTCCAGCTACATACTCAGGCTTTTTCATTCTACCTTCTACTTTTAAAGAACTTGTTCCTGTTTTTAATATATCTTCTATATTATCTACATTACACATATCTTTAGGGCTTAAAAGGTGTCCCTCTGTTTCTTTTCCATCAGCATCTCTTATAAGACTATATTCCATTCTACAAGTTTGGGCACAGCTCCCTCTGTTTCCACTCCTATCTCCTATCATACTACTTATAAGACATTGTCCTGAATATGAAACACATAATGCTCCATGAACAAAAACTTCTGTTTCTATATTTAAATCAGTTGATATATATTTAATTTCATCTAAAGAAAGCTCTCTTGATAAAACAATTCTTTTAAATCCATTTTCACTGAAGAATAATGATCCTTCTGCATTATGTATACTCATTTGAGTTGATGCATGTATTTCAAATCCTGGGTAAACTTCTCTAACTCTTTTAAGAATTCCAGTATCTTGGATTATAACAGCATCCACACCTACTCTATATAAAAATCCTACATAGTCTATTACTTCATTAAATTCACTTTCTTTTATTAAAGTGTTTAAAGTTACATATACAGGTATATTATAACTATGTGCATAGTCTACTGCCTTCTCTAAGTTCGGTCTATCAAAGTTTGATGCACTAGCTCTAGCTGAGAATTTATCTCCACCTAAATATATTCCATTAGCACCCTTATTGATAGCTGCTACAATACTTTCCATTGACCCAGCTGGGGCTAATAATTCTACGTTGTTCATAAAAATTCACTACTCCTAATATTTTGCTTTAGTAAACAAATAAATTTAACAAATTAATTCAATACTTCATTATACACAAACATTTAAAATATCTCAAAAAAGTTTTCAGATTAAAGCAAAAAAATACCCCCATACAATATACAGGAGCAAAATTTTATTTTATTTTCTTTACGATAAGCTTATTATTCTTCGCTTTTTCTGTTGCAATAGTAATTTGACCCTCTAAATATTTATTTTCAAGGTCTAACATTCTATACTTACAAGATTGTAATTCAAACTTTGAATCTCTGCTAGAATTTTTATACATTACATTCCTTTTTTTCAAGTCTATATTTTCCTTCTCTATAAGACTTATTTGCTTTCTTAATAATGCAATTTCTTCACTTGAATCATTTGAAGAATTTTGAATCTCTTCATGAAGTTCTTCTTGAAGTTCTACTTTTTCTTGCTCTAATCTAGTTTTCTCACTAATTAAAACACTTAAAACCTCTTTTGAACTTACTATTTCCTTCTCTGCAAGTTCTTTTAATTTTATTTCTTTAGAAATTCTGCCTTTTAAATTATCTATAACAGCTTTCATTTCTATTTCCTTAACTTTAACCGCCTTTTCTTTATTACTGTTACTCATAATAATCTCTTTATTCATAACTTTTATTTCAGCTTTTAAAGTTTCATTATCATCTAAAAAATTATTTGTTTCTTTTTTACTCTTAAAAGAATCATCCGCTAAGTTTATGGCTGTTAATACAGATGCTGCAGATACACTTAATTTATTATTTTTATTAAGTATCTCTTGTAACTTTTCCTCAACATAACTTGCTAATTGCTTAAGATATGCCTCATCTTCTTTTCCTTTTAAATTATATTCCATCCCATTAATTCTCACAGTAACGGTTGCCATATTACACCTCATTAAAATTTATTTTACATAATAAATTGCTATGTATATTTTATCATATACATAGCAATTTTAAAATATATTTAACTTTCTTATTTACAAAAATATCCTATCTAAGTTCTGCTCCACACTTATGCTCTAACGCTCTAAGTATTCTATCATGAACCTTACCTACTGATTTTTCATCAAGAGTTTTCTTAGGATCTCTATAAACTATAGCGTAAGCTATACTTTTCTTACCTGCTGGTATTTGTTCACCTTTATAAACATCAAATAATTTGATTGATTCTACAAGTGGCATACCTGCTTTTTTAATAGTATCTTCAAGTTCTGATACTAAAAGTTCATCATTAACAAGAAGTGCAATATCTCTTGTTACTGCTGGGAATTTAGCAATTACACTATAAGACTTTTCAGTCTTTGCAGCTGCATATAATAAATCTAAGTCAAGTTCTGCTGTATAGCAAAGAGTGTCAACACCATAGTTTTCTGTAACATTTGGGTGAACCTCTCCTAAAACTCCAACTTCAATATTTTTTCCAACTGTAAGCATTGCTGTTTTACCTGGATGGTAACTTGGATTTTCTGATTCTCTTTTAAATGAGAATTTAGTAATTCCAAGACTATCTATAAGATTTTCAACTACTCCTTTTAAATCAAAGTAATCTACATCTCCATAAAGCCCAACTGTTAAAACATTCTTTTCTGTTGGAAGTTCATTTTCATCTTCATTTGGAATATAAACTTTTCCAATTTCAAATAAACTAGCATATTCATTATTTCTAGCGTAGTTTCTTGCAAGTGATTCCATTATTGATGGAAGTATAGATGTTCTCATAACACTAAAATCTTCCCCAAGTGGATTCTTTATTCTAACAACATTTCTAAGCTCTGAATCAGCTGGAAGATTTATAAGGTCAAATGCCTTAACACTACCAAATGAATAACTTATTGATTGATTAACACCTGAAGAAATCATTGTGCTTACTACCACATCATCAAGTTTTTGCTTTTCATTTTTAGCTTCTTTATTTGTATTTGTTGTTATTATAGTTGTAGGGATATTATTATATCCATAGATTCTTGCTATTTCTTCAGCAATATCTTCTCTTATAGCTACATCTATTCTAAATGTTGGAACTTCTATTTCAAGACTGTCTCCATTAATAGTTGTCATAATATCTAAACTATCAAGACATCTCTTCATTTCTTCTGATGATAACTCTGTTCCAAGGAATTTGTTAACCCATGTAGCACTAACACTCATGTGTCCAATTTCTTTTTTAGCGTTATAAACATCTACAGTTCCATCCATTATATCTCCACAGCCAAGCTCAACTATTAAAGCACAAGCTCTATCAAGTGCAAGAAGTGCAAGGTTTGGATCTATATCTTTATCAAATCTTGATGAACTCTCTGTTCTAAGAGCAAGTTTCTTTGAATTAACTCTTATGTTAGTTCCTTCAAAGTTTGCTGATTCAAGAATAACTTCTGTTGTATCATCATTAATTCCTGAAGTAGCTCCACCCATTATTCCAGCAACAGCTATAACACTGCTTCCATCTTTTATTGTTAAAACATCTGAAGTTAAAGTTCTTTCTTCATCATCTAAAGTTATAAACTTATCACCATCATTTGCTTTTTCAACAACAATAGTTCCTGATTTGATTTCCCTTTTATCAAAAGCATGCATTGGTTGACCAATTTCAAGCATAACGTAGTTTGTTATATCAACTATGTTATTTATAGGTCTGATTCCTGCATCAATTAATTTTTCTTGCATCCAAGCTGGAGATTGAGTAACTTTAACGTTCTTAACTCCTCTTGACATATATCTTCTACAAAGTTCATCATTAACTGAAACACTGATTATATCATTGATATTTCCATCAGCTTTCACTTCAAAACTTGTATTTGGCATTTTATAAACTGTTTTAAGTGTTGCTGCTGTTTCTCTAGCTATACCTACAACACTTAAACAGTCTGGTCTATTTGAAGTTATCTCAAAATCTATGATAGCTTTATTAAGACCTAACGCTTCTTTAATACACATTCCAGGAACTGAATCCTCTGCTAATATCATAAGTCCATGAACTTCTATATTATCAGCTATACCTAGTTCTTCCTCAGAACAGAACATACCATTTGATACTATCCCTCTAAGTTTCCCTTTTTTGATTTTTGTTCCATCAGCAAGAACTGAAGCATGAAGTGCAACTGGTACAAAATCATTTTCTTTCATATTATCTGCTGCTGTAACTATTTGAAGAAGTTCTTCTTCTCCTATATTACATTGACAGATTTTTAATTTTTCAGCATCAGGATGCCCTTCTATACTTTCTATTTTACATACTACAATATTTTGTATAGTATCTCCTGCTATTTCTACACCTTCAACCTTTGAACCTGTAAGAGTTAATAAATCTCCTAGTTCTACAGCTGACATGTTTACATCTACGTAATCTTTTAGCCAATTAAATGGTACTTTCATCTTTGTTCCCTCCTAGAATTGATTTAAGAATCTCATATCACTTTCATATAATAACCTAATATCGTCTATTCCATATTTAAGCATAACCATTCTGTCTACACCGAATCCAAAAGCGAATCCACTATAAACTTCAGGGTCAATTCCACAGTTTCTTAAAACATCAGGGTGAACCATTCCACAACCTAAAAGTTCTATCCAACCTTCACCTTTACAAACTTTACAACCTGCTCCATCACATACAAAACAAGTTGCATCCATCTCTGCTGATGGCTCTGTGAATGGGAAGTGATGTGGTCTGAATTTAGTTTTCATTGCATCACCAAACATTTTATGTGCAAATACTTCTAGTGTTCCTTTAAGGTCAGCAAATGTTATGTGCTTATCTATAACAAGCCCTTCCATTTGGTAGAATATTGGTGAGTGAGTAGCATCAACTGAATCTGATCTAAACACCTTACCTGGAGAAATCATCTTTATAGGTAATTCTTGATTTTCCATAACTCTTATTTGAACTGGAGAAGTTTGAGTTCTTAAAACTATATTATCATTAATATAGAATGTATCTTGCTCACTTCTAGCAGGATGATTTTTAGGAATATTTAAAGCTTCAAAGTTATAATAATCCTTTTCAACTTCTGGACCTTCCTCAATTGCAAATCCCATTGATACAAATATATCCTTCATATGGTCTAAAGTTAACTCAAGTGGGTGTTTTTTACCTATTAAGTTCTTTTTACCAGGCATTGATATATCAATAACCTCACTATCTAGCTTAGCATTTTTTTCTTTATCTTTTATAGATTTAGTAAATACTTCAAGCTCTGCTTCAATATTTGCTCTAACCTCATTTGCCATTTTACCAACTAAAGGTCTTTCTTCATTTGATAAATCTTTCATTCCTCTTAAAATAGCTGTAAGTTCACCTTTTTTACCAAGGTACTTAACTCTTATAGTTTCTATTTCAGAACTATCACTCGCTAATTTTAACTCTTCTAATGCACTTGTTTCAATTGCTTGTAATTTTTCTTGCATTATTATCTCTCCTTTCAGATTTTACTTAAAAGTGATAAAAATAGACATAAAAAAAGACCTATCCCTATACAAGGGACGGGTCATCTATATCCGTGGTACCACCCTAATTAACATATAAAAAAATAAAATATGTTCACTTAGAAAAAAATAACGGCTTTTTACCGCTAATCGCTACTGTTATTCACAATTAGAACTCCAGAGTGAATTTCCATATCCATTCTTTAGAAAAACTTACAGTCGAGGTTTTTCCTCCCTAAAAAAGAAATTTTAATATGTACTTATCTCTATCAACATTTATATAAATTATTTGTTTAAACTTAATTATATCTATATAATCCTATTTTTTCAATACTATTTAACAATATTTTGTCTAACTTTTTCATATAGCATAACAGAAGTTGCAACAGCTACATTTAAAGACTCAGCATTTCCTGGCATAGGTATTCTAACTTTTATATCAGAAATATTGTAAACTTCATCAGAAACTCCATTTCCCTCATTACCAACTGCCATTATTATATTTCCTTTTAAATCTTCCTCAAAGAAATTCTTTTCTCCTTGAAGTGAGCTAACAACAAGCTTATAACCATTTTCTTTAAGCTCATTTATCTTGCTTAGTTCAAAGTCTTCAATTATTGGTAAATAAAATACTGAACCCATTGTTGATCTTAAAACTTTGTCATTATAAATATCTACAGTTCCTTTAGTCATTATAATCCCTGATGCACCTACCGCATGAGCTGTTCTTATAATAGTCCCCATATTTCCTGGGTCTTGAACTTTATCAACTAAAACAACAATATTCCCATCTTTTAATTCTTTATTTTCCATATGAACTATAGCCATCACACCTTGCGGAGTTCCTGTAAATGATAATTCTTTTAAAAGAGGTAGCGATAACATTATATTATTTATATCCTTACCACGCGCTAAAAATTCATCATTTTTTTCTTTAAATTCTTGTGTATACATTATACTTTCGATATTTACACCACTTTTAAAAGCTTCATCTACAAATCTTAATCCTTCTATTAAATATGTCCCTGTTTGATTTCTATATTTTTTATCTTTTAACTTTTTAAGATTTTTAAATAAAGAGTTACTTTTACTTTCTATTATTAACAAAATAAAAAACCTCCCTTAGTAAAATTATTATTCCATTTGTATTATACATAAAATTCTACAAAAATAAAATTCAGATAGAGAATTTTCTCTACCTGAATTTTTATTATTTGCTTATTTTGAAATTTTCATTTCAAGTTTACTTAAATCTGAAGCTGAACCTATAGCAACAACTATATCACCCGGCTCTATTAAATCATCTGCATAAGGAGATACATTTACATCTCCACCTCTCTTAATTGCAACAACATTTATTCCATATTCACTTCTAAGACTTAATTCATTTATTGTTTTCCCATGCCAATCACCAGGACTATTAACCTCAATTATGCTATAATCTGATGATAATTCTATATAATCTAAAATATTAGTTGATACAAGATTATGTGCAACTCTTATTCCCATATCCTTTTCAGGAAGAATAACTCTATCTGCACCAATCTTATATAAAACTTTTGCATGAAGATCACTATGACCTTTTGCAATTATATGTTTAACTCCATTTTCCTTTAAAAGAAGTGTAGTCATAACACTAGATTGTATACTTGCCCCTATTGTAACAACCGCTACATCAAAATTTCTAATCCCTAAAGTCTTAAGTGCTGCCTCATCTGTTGCATCCATCTGAACTGCATGCGTCACATCATCAGCAATTTCCTGCACTAAATCCTCATTTTTATCAATAGCTAATACATCATGTCCAAGTCCATATAAAGTTTTGGCAACTGATGCACCAAATCTTCCAAGACCAATAACTACAAATTGTTTATTTGACATCTAATTCACTCCTAACCAATTAATATCTTATCCTCTGGGTATTTAATATTTACTTTTTTCTTCTTCATTTTACTTGTTAATGCAAGTAAAACAGTCATAGGTCCAACTCTTCCAAGGTACATTGTAACTAAAATTATTATCTTACCTATAAAATTCAACTTTTGAGTAAGTCCAAGACTTAGCCCTACAGTTGCATATGCTGATACTGACTCATAGACAATCCACATAAAGTTTGCCCCTGGTTGTGTTGCAGCTAGAAGAAGAATTACAGTTATTACAAGACTCAGTGATAAGAAAAATATAGCAAATGCTTTATATACTGTTTCTTTAGATATTCTTCTTTTAAATATCTCAACATCATCTCTTCCTTTTATAATTGATATTAATGTAACTACAAGAATACCAAATGTTGCTGTTTTAAGTCCACCAGCAGTAGACCCTGGTGATCCTCCAATAAACATAAGAAGAACTGTTAAGAACTTACCAGCCATAGTCATACCATCCGTATTGATAGTATTAAAACCTGCTGTTCTTGTTGTAACTGATGCAAAGAAAGCATTGTTTATCTTCTCTCCTAGTCCCATTGGTCCTAGTGTTGCTGGATTACTATATTCAAATATAAACATAAGTATAGCTCCACCAAATAAAAGAATTCCAGTTATAATCAAAACTACTTTTGTATGTAATGACAATTTCTTTCTCTCTTTATAATTATAAAACTCACTTGATATAGCAAACCCAAGTCCACCAATTATAATAAGCGCTGAAATGGTATATATAATGACAGGATTATTCTGATATGAAGTTATACTACTAAACTTCCCAGATACAGAACCCATAAGATCAAAACCAGCATTACAAAAAGCTGATATAGATGTCCATACACTATAATATAATCCTTTCCAGAATCCAAACTGCGGTATAAATTGAGTTGATAAAAGAAGTGCCCCTAGACCTTCAACTGCAAAAGTAAATGAAAATATATATTTCATAAGCTTAACCATACCTTGTATTCCAAAAGTATTTAAAGCTTCCTGTAATAATAATCTTTCCTTTAGCGTTATCTTTTTCCCAATTATTACTGCAAGTAACGTAGTAAATGACATGAACCCTAGTCCACCAATTTGAATTAAAACAATAATTACTGTTCTACCAAAATAATTCCAATGCGTTGCAGTATCAAGAGTTACAAGTCCTGTAACACAGACTGCAGACGTAGAAGTAAATAGCGAATCTATAAAGCTTGTGCTGTTTCCACTATTAGTTGAAATCGGTAAACTAAGTAATATTGCTCCTAATAATATAACAGCCGCAAAACCAAGTGCTAAAATTTGTACAGCACTAAGCTTATATTTGCCTGCTATTTTTATATGCATACCCACACCTCCGAAATAATAAAAATATTCCTTTTAAGTTTGTGTAAACTTTTAAATTAATATTAATTTAATTCACTTGTTATATATATTAATTCCATATTAAATTTATATAAAAAAAATGCGACATAAAGTCGCATTTTAATTATTAAGCGTTTAAGTGCTTTTTAGAAACTTCAACTAAATCAGCGAATGCTTTAGCATCGTGTATAGCGATTTCTGAAAGCATTTTTCTGTTAATGTCGATTCCAGCTAATTTGATTCCGTTCATGAATCTTGAATATGATAATCCGCTCATTCTTGAAGCAGCATTTATTCTAACGATCCATAATCTTCTGTAATCTCTTTTCTTTAATCTTCTTCCAACGTAAGCATTTCTTAATGCTCTTATAACTGACTCATTCGCAGTTTTGAATAATTTACTTTTTCCACCGTAATAACCTTTTGCAAGTTTTAAAACTTTCTTATGGTTTTTACGAGCGTTCGTAGCTCTTTTAACTCTTGCCATGTTGTAACCCTCCTACTTTTGTTCTTCCTATAAATAAGGTAATAATTTCTTAATGTTTTTCTCTTGTGTTACTGAAACATATCCAGTTTTTCTAAGATTTCTTTTTCTTTTAGAACTTTTCTTAGTTAAGATATGACTTTTGAAAGCCTTAGCTCTTTTAAGTTTACCAGTTCCTGTAAGTTTAAATCTTTTTGCTGCACCTCTATGAGTTTTCATTTTTGGCATAGTGTAATCCTCCTCTCAAGTTAAGCTTTTTTTGGAGCTAATATTAAAATCATGTTTCTACCTTCTAATCTAGCATGCTTTTCGATAATTGATACTTCTTCAAGTTTAAGAATAAAGTTATCTAATATTCTTTTCCCTATGAATGAGTGCTCAGCTTCTCTACCTCTAAATCTAACAGTAATTTTAACTTTGTCTCCAGCTGTTAAGAACTTCATAGCATTTTTAGCTTTTATACATATGTCGTTCTCTTCAATAGTTGGGCTAACTCTTATCTCTTTTAGACTAACAATTTTTTGGTTTTTCTTTGCTTCTTTTTCTTTCTTTGTCTGTTCATATAATTGTTTTCCATAGTCCATTAATTTACAAACTGGTGGAACAGCTGTTGGTGATATCATTACTAAGTCTAAGTCCTGCTCTTCAGCCATTCTTTTGACATCTCTAGTATCTAATATACCTAACTGATCTCCGTTAGCAGCTATTGCTCTAACTTCCTTAACTCTTATATCATCATTCATTATAATTTTCTTGCTAATAATTTTCACCTCCGACAGATTTTAGCCAACATAATATATAATAATAAAAAAAGGACGGCATAAATGCCGTCCAGTTATTATCTCAATCAAAATTGATGTAATAATCTTATAAAACCTTACTAGCATAACTGCAAGGTGAGAAACGGCGTTCCTTCTTAACAAAAACTATTCTATCATTATAACAAATTAATGTCAACTATATTTATAATATATTTTTGCTTTCTAAAAAATCCACTCTATCTCTAAATACTTTACTTATTGTTATTAAAAATTCTTCATTCAAACAATACTTTTGATTATATACTTTTATACATTTAGGTGAGTTAGCTATAAGTCCACTTATTATAACATCCTCTTGACTTGTAGCACCAACTTCCTTATCTTCTAACAATTCATTTGAAAATTGATTTAGCAAATCTTTTCCATCTGTATCTTTAACTATATACTCTCCATTTTCCATTAAAAATATATTTACATCATCTATTCTGCTTTCCTGAATATCTACAAAATATTTTAATAAATCTATAAATTCATCATATTCTTTTTCAACCATATATTCTTCTATTATCTTATCTACTATATCCTCGAGTATAGGTCTAATTGTTTTAACTCTAAATCTCATAAATCCTTCTATATTTATAAAATTATCTTCTTTCATAAAACTATTAATCGTATTTTCTATTTCTGTTATCTTGTTTATACACTGTAATTTCCTTTCACTCTTTAAATATGTTTCACTCTCAAATACACTTTTTATCTTCTTATCAACTTCAATTATCTCTTCATGTTTTAAAAAGAAATAATTTTCTGTTAAATATTCAAAAAGTTCATTTTTTCTATAATTATTTATTATAACTCTATATATCAAGTTTGAAATATAAAGTAATATCTTATTTTTAACATTTTCTTTACTTTGCAAATCTTCATCATCACAAAATACTTTTATGAAGTGAGTGTCATTTTCTATAAATTCTGAAATGCCTATTTTTATACCTTTGTTTTTTAAAACCTCTTTAACTTCCTGTATGTCCTGTATGAAATTTTCTTCATTCTTATAAGCTATTTTTACTAAAAGCAAAAGTCTCACTCCTTTCTTCATTCTTAGTATGCTTTATTTTCCTTTCACTATACAAAATATAATTAGAAAATAATCGACATAATACTCATATTTTAGTAATATATCCTTATTCATATTCTAGGAGGTATTTTTATGAATATATGTTTTTTAGACTCTAAAGTTTCAAAAGAAGAACTTAGCAAACTTTATAAAGAAGATTTAAATATTGTTTTAATCCCTACATCACCATATTTATATGATGCAATTAATTCTCATCCTGATATTCAGGTTAATATATTATCAGGTTCAAGTTTTATTATTGCAAAAAATTCATCTTTGGATATCACAAATGAAATTTTCAATAATATAGATATTAAATTTTCTGATAAATTACTTAAAAATAAATATCCAGAAAATATTTTTTTAAATGCAATTAACCTTAAAGACTATTTTATTCATAACTTAAAATATACTGATAAAAATTTATTAAGTGCTGTTAATAACAAAACACTTATAAATATAAAACAAGGTTATAGTAAATGTTCTTGTGCTATTGTTAGTGATAATGCTCTTATCACCTCTGATATAGGTATCTATAACACACTTAAACCTTATACTGATATAGATGTACTTTTAATCCCCTCTGGTGATATCACATTACTTGATTTACCATATGGATTTATTGGTGGTGCCTGTGGATTAATTTCAAAAAATAAAATAGCTTTCTTTGGTGACTTAAAATATCATACTTATGGAAATGATATTTTAAATTTTTTATCAAAATATGATGTTGAGCCTATTTACTTATCAGACTCAAAACTTATTGATAAAGGTAGTATTCTTACTATGCTTTAACCATTAATACATTTTACGTTTTCATAGCCTTATTTGTTAATAAAAAAAGAAAAGTATTCTATAAAATAGAATACTTTTCTTTCTTATCTTTTAAACACTTAATAAGGCAAGTGCTGTTTTTATTGATGTATTATGATTTGCAATAAATTCTTTTACATTTTCTCTTTTAATTTTTAAAACTTCTATTTCTTCATCATCCTCAGTATTATCTGTTGATATTTCCCCTTCTACAATAGCTTTTACTACTGCAACAGATTCATCGCTCATTCCAACTGATGTATAACTTGCTTTTAATAATAACTCCATTGATATTATACTTAGTCCTGTTTCCTCAAACAATTCTCTCTTTGCTGATTCTTCTATTTCCTCACCTGCATCTATAAGTCCTGCTGGAAATTCATATATATAATCATTTATTGGAGGTCTAAACTGTTTTAATATAATAAATTCATCATCCTTTGTTATCGGCACTATCATTACAGCATCTGCCTTATTATGATTATTCGTTCTACAACTAAGTTCTTCTTCATTTCTTCTACTTGCAACAAAATATTTCTTTGGCTTATTATTCTTATTTAACAAATCTAGCTCATACATTTTTAAAAACTTACAATCTACAAGTTTCTTCACGCCCACTAATTCCATTTTAACACTCCTCTAATTCTAATTTTACCTTTATCTACTTTTATTATATCAATCTTTATCAAAATAAAAAAATCTGAAGAGGCTTTCCTCTTCAGATTTTTTCTTAACTAACCTTAAATATATATGAGCAGAACTCTAAAAGAGCTCTAAACTCAATTCTTTCTTTTTCTGAAATTGAAGATATAGTTGTCTGCTTGTCATTAAATATAATAATCTCATCTTCAAGCTTTATAAATCTCATATCTTTATGCGTAACTTTCCAAGGTGTACCAAATTTATTCTTACAGTACAATGCCTTTGTCGTTAACATAAAACCTTCTTTTCCAGACTTAAACAATGTACTATCATAAGAAATTAAAGGCACTTCATTTTGCTCTATAGGCGCATATGCAGCAATAGCATTTTTTATTTTACTATCAAGCTTAGTATTTATATCTTGAAGTTTTATACCTCTTCTAAGTTCATTTGATATTCCATTTTTTATAAATCCATAAATTTCATTATTATCCTTTAGTATATTTATATCACCTGTATATTTTTCTTTAAATTCATTTCCCTCTAACATTTCGCTAGGCGTTAATGAACTCTCAGCAATACTTTTCATGCTATATTCACAGTTTGAAAGCCCTCTAAGATTTCTATTTGTATTAATCAAGTCAGTTAAAAATTTAATAAATACATCAATTTGTCTAAATCCTACAAAATCAAACCTAAATGAATCAAGATTACTTTCTAAGTGAATATATGGTCTGAAATATCTTTGTCCACCTTTTAAAGTGCTTTTTTCTTTCCATAAAATTCTAGTAATATCCTTTATGAACAGTGCATTTGACCAATTTGAATGATATATAGCTTTTGATGTAATAAGAAAACCATCCATATTGTTACTTTTTCTAAGAAGGAATAAATCCTCATCTCTTAAAGATTCTCTTATATCTTCAAACTTCTTTATAAACACTCCACAATGAAAATCTGCTTCTCCACTTGCTAAAAGTTTATCTTCTAAAATTATCTTTGGATATTTTTTAAATATTTCATTTGCTTTTTCAATAAACTCAATATCTATTGAATCTTCATTGTTTAAAGCAATATCCTTATTTCCTATTCTATTTTGAATTTCATAGAATTGTTTTGTACTATATCCACTCTCTTCTTTAAGCTGATTTAGTAATATATTCTTCTTCTCATTAGTAAGATTAAGTAACATTATAGTTTTAGATAACTTAACAATAAAATCTTCTAAATCTTCATTATCAAGTCCAGTTAAATCAAGTTCACCAAACCATCTTCCAAATTTAGATATTTCAAGATTCATTGCAAATTTAGTATCAATTCTATATGTTTGCTTATATTCTATTATTTTATTTTCTAAATAATCTTGATCTCTTTCATATTCAAGCTCTTCAATTCTTTTCTTAAACATATCTTTTCTTATTTCAAAATCTACCTTTAAAAAATCTACATCTGAAAAAATCATTCCAAAATTATTAAGTTCTGCTTCTATTACTACTTCATCACTATCAATACTATATATATTTCTAAGACCTCTAATAAGATTACCTTTCTTCTCTAAATCTAAATCTTGATTTCTATAAACAATCATTTGAGCTTTATATAATTCAAGCCTTAAAGATTCATCCACTTCTGAGTAATTTACTGTACTTATAACTTTTCCAAATGTTTGAAGTTCACATCTAACAATAGTATTAACATCTCTTATCTTAAATTTTTGTCTTAAATTTTCACAAACACCTCGTAGCTTTGTAAACTCAACATTTTCTTTTTTAAGTTCTTCTATTGAAGAATTATACAAATCTGAGTTAAGCTCTATAAGTCTTCTATTTATATTAGCGCAGTTCTCACCTGCTCCTACTATTATGCTATGTGAGAAATCTAATAACATTCTTTCTTCATCTACATTAATATCTAAAATTTTCATAATCTCAATATGAGATTCTTCATAATACGGATATTCTTTTAATGAATCAATAATACCACCAATATAACGTTCATACTCTTTATTTTTATTTATAGATTTTGCAAGTGCTATATAATTTATAGCATTTTCTTTAGACTCTATAATCTCTTCTAACTTAACTTGTCCACTAACTGATTTATCAAGCAACGTTTTAATTACATAAATTGCATAACTTGTAAGATTAGAAAGTAACTGTGCTAATAATATGTCTACAGTTCTAAATGCTCTATTTGCTATATTACCCTCATACTTTTTCTTTCCACTATTCATACACCCTTGTAATATTTTAAAAATATACTCACTAGTTTTTCTTCCTATAATAGTGTTAACCTTAGCTGATTCATACTGAAGTGCAACTTTTGGCATCCAAGCAAATTCTTCATTATTCCCCTTATCTAACTCATCATTTATCTGTTCTAAAAAGCTTGTATAATTCCTGATGTTTTTAACTTCAAATATTTCATCTAATTTATAATTTGGTACATCTTCAATAGATATTATTTCTGTTTCTTTTATGATAATCATAAAATCTTCTAAAAAATCTTCATATCTCGTATAAAAAATATTTGTCAAATTATCTATATTTAAATCTTTCCTATCCTCTAAATCCAATATATCATTCTGGTATGACATTGTATATGATAAAACAAGATTTAAAAACCTCATTTGTATACTATCATCTTCACTTCTCTTTGCCATAGCAAGTATTGACTTATATTGATTTAATATAAATTCATTACTACTATCTACCACAGACACTGAACTTTCATTAGTATATATCAGTTCTTTACTCTCAACATTAGATGTATATAAATTGCCATCTTTTATAAAATCATTATTCATTTTTTCTTCTGTTAATGTAAAGTTACTTTTTGTAACATTATTATTTATAGCTATCTCTTCTGTCTTAACTATTGTAACTTCAGGTACAGCCTTAATATTTGTAAATGTACCTTTAGCAAACTCTAAGCATTTCATTCCATCTTCATCAGATAAATTCATATCCTGCCAAAATTCTTGAATTTCTTGTGTATCAAACTCATCTAATATTAAACTTTCAGTTGTTCCATCATAATTTAAATCTAAAAATCCTTTTATATAGTCTACAACAGCTTCTAAACTTTTAGAAAGTTCTAAAATTATTTCTTCAGTTTCCACTGCATCTAGTCCTAAACTCATTCTTTTTTTCTCTAAAAGGTCTTTAGTCTTAGAATTCTTAATAGCCCCCCTAAAATATAAACGCTTATAGCTATCTAAATACTTTTGTATTTTTTTATCCATAAAACAATCTCCCTTTTCACCGTAAATGTATTCAAGATAATTTTACCATATTTTCTCTTTATTTCATATTAATTTCTTTTTTAAATTTATTTTCTTTTTCTTAAATAATAGCCAATCAAATCATTGTAACTAACTTTAATTTTTTCTTTAATAAATTTATATTTTAACGAAAAAAAACATCTTTATATTTAAATAAAGATGTTTTTTTGGAGGCGCCACCCAGATTTGAACTGGGGGTGAAGGTTTTGCAGACCTCTGCCTTACCACTTGGCTATGGCGCCATACAATATATAGTATGTAGTTGAAGTATTGATTATTCCTCTAACAATACTATATATTATACTTATCAAATTAAATTGTTACAATTATTTTAATAACTCTCCAATTTCTTCATGATTAAATGTATATCCTGTATTACAGAAATGACATTTAAGTTCTTCTGACTTACCTTCATCATATAATTCTTGTAAATCTTTTCTTCCAATTGTTATTAAAGCTTTCTCAACTTTTTTTCTTGAACAATCACAAGAGAATTTAGGAACAATTCCCTCATCATATATTTCAAGGTCCATACCATCAAATATATACTCTATGATTTCAGTCATAGTCTTTCCTTCTGATAACATTGTTGTAACTGGTGGAATTTCTTCTAATCTATATGTTATTAAATCTCCAAGCATTTCATCAGCCCCTGGTAGCATTTGAATTATAAATCCACCAGCTGACTTTATGCTTAAATCTCTATCTACTAAAACTCCAAGTGCTACTGCTGAAGGAACTTGCTCTGAAACTGTATAATAATATGCAATATCTTCTGCAATCTCTCCACTATATATTGGAACTTGCCCAACGTATGGCTCTTTCATCCCTTGGTCTTTTATAATTGCAAGCATACCATTTTTACCAATAGCTTCTCCAACATTTAATTTACCATTAGCTATATTTAAAGGAAGGTTCACACTAGGGTTACCTATAAATCCTTTAACTCTACAATCTGAGTAAGCTGTTACTGTTAAACCTTTAGCATCTCCACCACCATTCATTTGAAGTGTTAATACTTCTTTCTTTGACTTAAGTGTTGATCCCATTAAAACTCCAGCAGTTAGCATTCTTCCAAGTGCTGCTGATGCAGTAGGTGTACAATTATGTGCTTTTCTAGCATCATTAACAAGTTCTGTAGTTTGTGCTGCTATTATTCTTACCATTCCGCCTTTAGCAGTTGCTTTTATTAATTTATCCATATAATTTAATCCTCCATCTATTTTTTCAGAATATATAATATTCTTTCAGTTTCATTTGTTACTGAGTCCTCTGTATATCCATCATGCTTTGAAATCATTTCAAATCCAACACTTTTAAATATACTCTCAATCTCATCTTCTTTATAAGCTCTTTCCTCATGAACTTCATCAAATCTCTCATAAAGATACATATCTTTTATAAAGAATGTAAGGCTCATTTCAACTATATCATCCTCGAAAACATTTTCCCATGTATAAAAAATTTCTTCATTATCATATGTATAAATATTATTTCCAAGCACCGTTGAAAGTTTATAATATGAGTTTATATCAAATACAAACACACCATCATCTTCTAAATGTCTATAAACACTTTTGAAATAATCTTTTAAATCATTCTCATCAAGTATATAGTTTGTAGAATCTAGTACACAACTTATTAAATCAAACTGTGTTCCAAGTTCAAGCTCACACATATCCTGACATATTATTTTTGCTTTAAGTTTATTATCTCTAAGCTTTTGCTCAACCTCTGTTAACATATCTGCTGAAAGGTCAACAAAATAATTTTCTTTAAACTTTTCCCCAACATGTATTCCAACATTTCCTGTACCACATGCTAAGTCTAAGTAATTATCAAATTTAATATTCTCTTTTTTTGCGACACTTAAAAGAAAGTCAGCTATATCTTTATAGTTAATATCTTCATTTATAAGCTGATCGTAAACTTTTGCCATTTTATTATAACTACTCATCACGTTCTCCCTTCTATTACTTCATACTAACTATCATATTATAATACTTTGCTATTTTTCGTCAATAAATTTCTTCCTTCCAAGAATTTCATCATTGCTTGGAATTTTACGTTCCTTCTTTCTTTTAGTCATTACTCCTCCAATTCTTCCTGTCTCTTCAGCTGTAAGTCCTCCCCATCCACACTCTATTACTTTATCAGTAAGTCCAAGCTCATCTGCTATTTCATACTTCATTGTTTCCCTAAGTTCTTCTGCTATTGTTAACTGCTTATTTCCTTTTAATTTTTCCTTTATTATTTTTTTTAGTGGCGTTTTACTCAAATCTATCATCCCTTTAATAATTTTTATTCTTATTTTCTCCATCTGCTGCCTATATTATTCAGAAAACCTCAGTTATTTTTTATTTTTTCTTAATAAAACTTGATAAATACATACCTTTTGAACTATATTTAATATATATATAAATTTAAGGAGGGGTTATTTTGTATAACGTTGCAATAGTTGGTTCTACTGGTAATGTTGGTAGAAAATTTTTAGAAATTCTTGAAGAAAGAAAATTTCCTATAAAAGAATTATTTTTATTTGCTTCAAAAAAATCTGCTGGTAAAGTTATGACATTTAGTAATGAAGAATATATAGTTGAGGAATTATGCGAAGAAAATGTGAAGAACAAGAAAATAGATTTTGCTTTATTCTCAGCTGGGGGTGATACTAGTCTTGACTTTGCTCCTATATTTGTAAATTATGGAGCAATCGTAATAGATAATAGTAGTGCCTTTAGAATGGATAAAAATGTTCCATTAGTTGTTCCAGAGGTTAATCCTGAAGATATAAAACTTCATAATGGAATAATTGCTAATCCTAACTGTTCTACAATACAAGCTATGGTCGCATTGAAGCCACTTAAAGATAAATACGGTATTAAAAGAGTTGTATATTCAACTTACCAAGCTGTATCTGGTGCAGGTATTCAAGGAATTAGAGATCTTGAAGATGGTATTAAAGGAGAAGCTCCAAAAAAATTCCCTTATCCAATTGCAGGGAATATTCTTCCACATATAGATGTATTCTTAGAAAACGGATATACTAAGGAAGAAATGAAAATGGTTGAGGAAAGTAGAAAAATTCTTCATGATGAAAATCTTAGAATTTCAGCTACTGCTGTTAGAGTTCCTGTTATAAATTCACATAGTGAGAGTATAAACTTAGAACTTGGAAAAGAATTTGAAATTGAAGATGTAAAAAAACTTCTTGCTGATTTTGAAGGCTTAACAGTTATGGATGATTTAGATAATAACATTTACCCAACTGCCCTTTACTGTGATGGTAAAGATGATGTTTATGTGGGTAGAATAAGAAGAGATATTAGTGTAGACAATGGCTTAAATCTTTGGGTTGTTGCTGATAATATAAGAAAAGGTGCTGCTCTTAATACAATTCAAATTGCAGAACACCTAATAAAATAAAATTTTCGGAGGTATTTTTATGTCAATTTTTAGAGGATCTTGTGTTGCACTTGTTACACCATTTGCAAAAACAGGAGTTGACTTTGATAAACTAAAAGAACTTATCAACTGGCACATAGAAAATGAAACTGATTCTATATTAGTTTGTGGAACTACTGGTGAAGCTACAACTATGAGTCTTGAGGAAAGAAAAAGTGTTATAGAATTTACTGTTAAAGAAGTAAATGGTAGAGTTCCTGTTATAGCTGGAACTGGTTCAAATGATACTAAAGCTTCAATAGATATGAGTTTATTTGCACAAAATATAGGTGTAGATGGACTTCTTGTAATAACACCTTATTACAATAAAACTTCTCCAAAAGGATTAATTGCACATTTCAAAGCTATTAATGATGCTGTGAAAACACCTATAATTCTTTATAATGTTCCATCAAGAACAAATATGAACATTAGTCCAAGTGCTTTACTTGAACTTTCTAAATTTTCAAATATCGTTGCTATAAAGGAAGCTAGTGGAGATTTTTCACAAATAGCTGAGATGGCTGCACTTTGCCCAAATATAGATATATATTCAGGTAATGATGACCAAATTGTTCCTTTATTATCACTTGGAGGTGCTGGAGTTATATCTGTATTTGCAAATATAGCACCAAAACAAACTCATGATATTTGTAAATTATTCTTTGATGGGAAAGTTAAAGAATCAAGAGATATGCAACTTAAATATCTTGATGCTATAAATAAATTATTTATAGAAACAAACCCTATTCCAGTTAAAACTGCATTAAATCTTATGGGATTTACCTGCGGTGACTTAAGATTACCTCTTTGTGAAATGGAAGATTCTAATCTTTTACAACTTAAAGATGCTTTAAAATCACAAAACTTATTAAAATAAGATTGGAGAAAACTATTATGGTTAAAATATTACTTAGTGGTTGCCTTGGTAAAATGGGTGCTACTATAATAAATATAGCAAAAACAAAATTTAATAACTTAGAAATTGTTGCTGGATTTGATAGAATTGATAGAATTGATGGAGATTTCCCTATCTTTAGTGAATTATCAAAATGTAATGTAGATTATGATGTCTTAATTGATTTTTCAAGAGCTGAAGCTCTTCCTACTTTACTTTCATTCTCTAAAGAAACTAAAAAACCTATAATTCTTTGTTCAACAGGATATACACCTGAAGATTTATCTCTTATAGAAGAAGCTACAAAAGGAATACCTATTTTTAAATCAGCTAATATGAGCATTGGTGTTAATGTTGTTAACAACATATTAAAAAAAGTTTCTTCAATGTTATATGATAACTTTGATATAGAAATAATTGAGAAACATCATAATCAAAAAGTTGATGCACCATCAGGTACTGCTCTTCTTCTTGCCACTACAGTTCAAGATGCTATTAAAGATAAAACAGAAATTATCTATGGTAGAGAAGGAACTCACAAAAGAGAAAAAGAGGAAATCTGTGTCCATACTGTAAGAGGTGGTGGAATCATAGGTGACCATGATGTTATATTTGCTGGAGATGGTGAAGTTATAGAAATAAGCCATAAAGCTATATCAAGAGATGTATTTGCACTAGGAGCTTTAAAAGCTGCTGTTTATATGTCTGATATAACTAAAGCTGGTAAGTATGATATGGATAATGTATTAAACTTAGAATTTTAAGCAAAATAAAAGCACTATTAAATCTACAATAATAGATTTAATAGTGCTTTTTCTTTTAAAACTCTATTCCAAGTCTTGCATTTACACCCTTATCCATATAGTGTTTTAAAGGCTTCATTTCTGTTACAAGGTCAGCTTTTTCAAAAACTTTCTCTGGTACATTTCTTCCTGTTAAAACAAGCTCCATATTATCACTTTTATTATCTATTAAATATACAATCTCTTCTTCTGTGATAAATCCACCATGGAAAGCACCCATTATCTCATCTAAAATTAAAATGTCACATTTTCTTTGTTCCACACACTCTTTTGCAAAAAAATATGCCTCTCTAGTTTCTCTTTTATATTCTATAAGTTCTTCTTCATTTAAATCCCAAGTAAATTTTTTTATAGTTTGAAATCTAAATAAACTTATATTATCAATTTTGTCTATTGAATCAAGCTCCCCTGTTTTCCAAGCTTTTAAAAATTGCACTATATAAACATTCATTTTATTACCAGCTGCTCTAAATGCAAGCCCCATAGCTGCTGTTGTTTTTCCTTTTCCATCACCTGTATAAACTTGTGTATATCCTCTTTTAAGCATAATATATTCTCCTTATTTCAAAGTTTTTTCTAGAATTTATAATAACACAAAATTTAAGTCAGTATATACTATATATTTTTCCCATAAATAAAAGCAAAAAAATAAGGTCAGAATTTAAATTCTGACCTTTATATAAAACATTATATTATTTCTTCACTAATTATAACTTTTTCTGTTACTACATCATTTATTGCTTCATCTGGAGCAATTTCTTCATCTGATACTTTTTCCATTTTTGATATAGATACTTCATAAGCTATTTTCTTTATTACTTCTGTTTCAGATATCTTCTTTTGATATTCTCTACTTTGAAGTCTACCCCAAACTCTTATATTATCTCCAACTTCTAATGATTTACAAAATCTTGAATTTCTTCCCCAAGCTATTGTAGGAATATAATCAGATTTGTTATAGCTTCTGTTTACAGCAAGTAATACATCTGCTATTTCTCTTCCAAAAGGTGTTGTTCTATAAATAGGATCTTTACATATAAACCCATCTAAATATATTTCATTTGGATTTTTACTTCTTTCTAAACAACTCTCTATATTTCTTGCAAATACAGTTAATATAAGCTTATTATTTCCACCAAGGAATTTATTGTAACTTCTTAATTGCCCCTCAACAATTATGTCCTTACCAACCTCTAAATCATATTCTGAAATTAATCTTTCTGAAATTGTGATATTAAGTTTATCCTTTGAATCACTAAGTCTCATAACTTCTAAATCAAAAGTATAAAATTTTTCCCCATACATTTCATGACTATATTCAAGCTCTGAAAGTATAGTCCCCTCTAAATAAATCTTATTGTTTAACATTAAATTATCCATGTTAACTTAACCCCTCTCCCCAATGTGTTTAGTAAATTTCGTAATCAGTTATTTTTTGATACGGATTTTCACTTCTTTTGTATCAACCATTAATTTTCTTTACTTTTCCATTATAAACAAATAAAGGTATTTATTCAATGTAATGTTTGTTAACTTATTTTAAATTGTTTACCATTTTTGTCTACATAAAAACCCTCTTTATATAGTATTTCGTCAACTGTAACTAGCTTATATCCTTGTTTTTGTAATTCTGGTATTATTCTATTTAAATTATTGGGTGTAAACTTACCATTATTATGAAATAATACAATATCACCTGATCCTATATCTTTCATAACTCTGTTATATTCACTTTCTAAACTTTTATTCATCCAATCTAAACTATCTTTACTCCACTGCACAGATTTAAATCCCATAGAATTTGCTATCTGAACAGCTTCACTTGAATAATATCCTGATGGAAATCTAAAGGTATTACACCTCTTTCCAGTTATATCATATATTATTTCATTAGCCTTTCCTAGTTCATTTGCAATTTGTTTTCCGTTTATTTGCAAAAAGTTCGGATGTTTATAACTGTGATTTCCAATCTCATGCCCTGCATTAAAAATATCTCTTATTTGTTGACTTTTATCTTCAGGATATTCTACCCATTTTCCAATAACAAAAAATGTGCTTTTCACATCATATTTATTTAATACACCTAAAATTTCATAAAGCTTATCATCATCTGCCCAATTTATATCAAATGTTAAAGCTATTTTTTTTTCGCTTGTATCAACAGAAAAAATTGGAACTTTATCTCTTTGATCTGTACCTTGTGCAAATATGCTTACATTACTAAAAGATAATAATATTAAAACTGTAATTAAACTTTTTTTGATTTTTTTTATCATAACATAAAACCTCTCTTTCATACTTATTTTGACTTTTAAATATTCTTCTTATACCTTTAATTATGTGCTATAATTATTTTAAGTATTGTATCAAGGTTATGGAGGAAAAAAAGAAATGTATGATAACACTGTAGAACTTGCAGAAAATAAGCTTTTACTTTTATATATAATAAAATCTATACGATATACTATATCTAATTCAAAGCTTACTGATATAGTTTTAGAACATAGTTTTATTAACTATTTTACACTTCAACAGTATATAGCAGAGTTAGAAAAGTCTAACTTTATTAAACTAGAAGTAACTGATAACAAGGAACTTGTCCTTCTTACAAAGAAAGGTGATTCTGTTCTTGACTTATTCAATGACAGGCTATCTCCTGGAAAGATTAAATCAATAGATGACTATCTTTCTGAGCAAATAGATTCAATAAAAAATGAACTTAACATATTTGCCGACTATACTCCAGATAATAATGATTCATTTTCAGTAAATCTAAAAGCAATTGAGGGGAATTGTACGTTGCTCGATTTAAATGTTAGTGTTCCAACAAAGGCACAGGCTAAGGAATTATGTTCTAAGTGGAAAGGTAATTCATCAGTTATATATACTAAAATAATGGAAGCTCTTATAGAGTAACTACGCTACATCAAAGGGGGACAAATTTTGTTTAAAAAATTCAAATTACACTTTAATTTAATTCCAATAATATTAATTTCTATATTAATATTAAAAACAGTATTTAGTATTGAAATTATCTTTAAAGGTTTCTTTGCAGATATGCTTTCAATCTTGACTCCATTCTTTTGGGCATTTGGAATAGCATATTTATTAAACCCACTTATGCTATTTATCGAGAAAAAGTTTAAACTTAAACGTAGTCTTAGTATTCTAATATGCTATATAGTTACTGTTATAGTATTTATATTCTTATTACTTGTAATACTTCCGACTATACTTAATAGCTTATCTGATTTAGCAGATAATATAACTGCTTATATGCATACGGCCGAAAGTTTTATAACAGAGTTTTTCACTGACTTTAGTAAAAGTTCACCTGAAATCTCACAAAAACTTGAATCTTCAGTTCTTGATACATTCAAAGCTGTAAGTAGTGCTTTTGCTGGATTTGCTGGAACATTAGTTGGTCAAACTATTGCTTTCACATCTTCATTTGTTAAATTTATATTTGGATTTATTATCTCAATATATATGTTAGCTGAAAAAGATAAACTTATAGATGGTACTAAAAAAGTGGTAAATGCTTTATTCTCAAATAATAAAGCTAAATTCGCATTAGACTTTTTAGAAGACTCTAACTATTTATTTTCAAGATTCATTGTTGGTAAAACAATAGATTCTCTTATAATCGGAATTATGTGTTATGTTGGATTACTTCTAATGCAAGCACCGTTTGCTGCATTAATAGCTCTAATAGTTGGTATTACAAATATGATACCTTACTTTGGGCCATTTATAGGTATGGTTCCAGCATTCATCTTAACACTGTTTGTAAGCCCTACTATGGCAATATGGGTTTTATTCTTTATCTTCCTTCTTCAACAATTTGACGGATGGTATCTAGGACCTAAAATACTTGGTGATAAAGTTGGAGTTTCTCCACTACTTATCATTTTTGCTGTAACAGTAGGTGGTGGACTTGGTGGAATTCTTGGAATGTTTATAAGTGTTCCAATTGCTGCACTAATCCGAAACTATGCAGTTAGATATTTAGACTATAGATTAAAAAATAAAAAAGCACTAAAAAAAACAGATGAACATATTAATAGGTAATAACTTAAATATCTATTAAATATGAAATCTAATATTATCACTTAAGCAAAAGACAGAAGTAATTTTTACTTCTGTCTTTTCATATATTTAAATAAATATTTAGTAAAGGAGTTATCAATAATTTATGAAAAACAAATCTAATTTTTTTGATAAACTATCTCTAAAGACTCTTAACTTTAGTAATGGTACTATATCAAACTCAAAAGATAATTTATTAATCTTTATAGGTGTTTTATGGCTTGCTTGTGGACTATTAAGAGAAACTACTCTTATAAACTATTTACCTATAAGATTTTTTCTTGGTATTGCCCCTAATTTATTTGCACCATTTTTATTTTTTGTATTTTTTAAAAATTTATTTTTTAAAAAGTCTATCTGCACTAAAAGAGATTCTATTATAATTATTACTTCAATTTTTGTACTTGGATTTATATCAGAAATTATCCATCACTTTTTTATAAATAGTCCTTTTGATATTTTTGATATGATTGCTACACTTTTAGCATCTATAACAATTTACTTAATATACAACAAAAACTCGTAGATTTTAAATCTACGAGTTTTTTACTATACTATTTTCATAATTGCAAAATAGTGGAATATACTTCCAATCATAACAAATATATGCCATATTGAATGGTTATATCTCCAATTATCTTTTGCAAAAAATATACACCCTGATGTATATGAAAGACCTCCACATACAAGCAGAACAAGCGTTGTCATATCAACCCCATTATATAATCCTTTAATATCAATAACTATAAGCCATCCCATTAAAATATATAAATATGTTGATACTTTAGTAAATCTATTCAAGCAAACAGCTTTTAAAACCACTCCAAGAATTGTAATTACCCAAACACTACCAAGCATATACCATCCCAGTCCATCTCTTAAAACAATAAGCATAAATGGTGTATATGAACCAGCTATTAAAATAAATATAGATGAATGATCTATAATTCTAAAAACTTTTTTGCAAGTTTTTCCTGGTATACTATGATACAGTGTAGAACCTAGATAAAGTATAATTAATGATGCTCCATATATGCTAACACTAACTATTTTATATGGATCTCCTGTAAAGGCAGCCATTATTATAAGTACCACAGCACCTGCAATTGCAAGTAATAGTCCAACACCATGAGTTATAGCATTAGCTATTTCTTCACCTAGTGTATAAAAATTCATTTCATCACTCATAAATCTCCCCCCTTTTAAATCTATTATTACTTAAATCTTATCATAATATATTAACTATATCATTACTAAGACTTTAATAATTTACTCAAATTTAAGAATTTTTGATTACAGTTCTCATATCACCAATCATATATAGTGAACCACATACAAGAATTAAATCATCTTTTCCTGCAATTTCTAATGCTTTTTTATAAGCTTTTTCATAGTCTAAAATTTTCTCATATGGTTTTTCAAGCTTTTCTAGATATTCACCCATTTCATCTATACTTTTAGCTCTATCATTATGAGGTTCTGTTAAAATAATAAATTTTGAAATCTCTGATATATCAGAAACCATTTTTTCAACTTCTTTATCTCCAAGTATTCCAAGAACTAAAATTATATTTTTATAGTTAAAATACTTAGATACTGAATTTTTAAGACTATTTATACCATCAAGATTATGAGCACCATCAATTACTACAAGAGGAGTTTTTTTCATAACTTCCATTCTACCAATCCATTTTGCTTTAGATAGTCCATTTTTTATTGTATCATCAGATATTTTCCTAACTTTTTTTGAAAATTCATCAATAACATTAATTGCTACAAGTGTATTTTTCACCTGATGATCACCAAGAAGAGTATGTTCAACTTCAACTTCTCTACCATTTAAATTATAAGTTATAATTTGAGTATTTCTCTCTTTATTACTTACTACTTCTTTTATATCACCTAAATTTGTTTTTATAAGAGTTACGCCTCTTTTTATGCAAACTTCTTCTATAACTTCCATAGCTTCACTTACTTGTGGATATGAAATAACAGAAGTATTTTTAATTATCCCACACTTCTCAAATGCAATCTCTTTTATAGTATTACCAAGTATATTCATATGGTCTTTGCTTATTGAAGCTATCACACTAATTAGTGGATTATCTATAACATTCGTAGCATCAAGTCTTCCTCCAAGTCCTACTTCTATAACTGCATAATCAATTTTTTCTCTTGAAAAATATAAAAACATAAGTGTTGTTATAATTTCAAATTGTGTAGGGTCATCAAAACCATCTGCTATTACGCTCTCAATAATATCTTTTATTTCTGTTACAAGACTTGCTAACTTCTCTTTTGGTATATTTACCCCATTTACTTGTATTCTTTCTTCAAATTCTTCTAAATAAGGAGAGGTATACATTCCTATTGTATACCCCTCCTCTTTTAAAATTGAAGAAATCATAGCAGTTGTTGAACCTTTACCATTCGTACCTGCAATATGAATACATTTAAAATCATTTTGTGGGTTGCCTAGATGAGAAAGCATAGCTTTAACTCTATCTAGACCAAAATTCATACCAAAGCGTGAAGTGCTAGCTATATATTCCATAGCCTCTTCATACCTCATAAATTCCCCTCCTATATTAATTTTAAATTACTTTAAAGCTTCTAATCTTTCAAGAACTGCTTCAAGCATTTCTTTATATTTATCACCTTTAGCTTTTTCTTCTGCAACAACCGCTTCTGGTGCTTTACTTACAAATCTTTCATTAGAAAGTTTTTTCTCAACTCTTAATATTTCACCTTCTAATTTCTTTTTCTCATTTCCAAGTCTTTCAAGTTCTTGATCTTTATCAACAAGCTCTAGTAATGGTAAGAATAACTCTCCACCTTTAACAACAACTGAAACTAAATTTTTATCTAAGTTTTCTTTATTGTCTAAGAACTCAACTTCTGATGCTGAAGCAAGTTTTTCAAGGTAAGCTGATCCATTTTTAAATGCTTCCTTAGCTTCTTCTGATGCAAATGCAAATACCTTAGCTTTTCTTGAAGGTGGTACATTCATACCAGCTCTTAAGTTTCTAAGAGATTTTATAGCTTCCATTATGAACTCCATATCTTTCTCTGCTTTAGTATCAACCATAGCTTCTTCACATACAGGCCAAGCAGAAATCGTAATTGAATCACATTCTGTGCTAAGGTGTGTGAATATCTCTTCTGTGATAAATGGCATAGCTGGGTGAAGAAGTTTAAGTCCTGTTGTTAAAACAGTATATAATACATTAAATACTCTTCCTTTTTCAGCTTCATCCTCACCATATAATACTGGTTTAACTAATTCTATATAGTAATCACAGAACTCTGTCCATAAGAAATCATGTACTTTTTGAAGTGCTATTCCTAGCTCAAACTTCTCTAAGTTATCTGTTACTTCTGAAACTACTGAGTTCATTCTTGATAATATCCATTTATCAGCTAAGCTATAATCTTTATTATCTTTATATTTTTCCATTAAATCTCTATCAAGGTTCATCATAACAAATCTTGAAGCATTCCAAATTTTATTAGCGAAGTTTCTTGCAGCTTCAACTCTGCTTGGAATATATCTAATATCGTTTCCTGGTGAATTTCCTGTTATAAGCATGAATCTTAAAGCATCTGCTCCAACTTCATCTATAACCTCTATAGGATCTACTCCATTACCAAGAGATTTACTCATTTTTATTCCATTTTCATCTCTTATTATTCCATGCATTAATACAGTATCAAATGGTATTTTGCCTGTACATTCAATTCCTGAGAATATCATTCTAGCAACCCAGAAGAATATGATATCATAACCAGTTACAAGTGTAGCTGTTGGATAGAAGAAATCAAAATCTTCTGTTTTCTTAGGCCATCCAAGTGTTGAGAAAGGCCAAAGTGCTGAACTAAACCATGTATCAAGCACATCAGTTTCTTGCTCTAAGTTTTCTGATTTACAGTGTTCACAGCATGATGGTGCTTCAGTTGCAACAGTTATCCCACTACAATCTTTACAGTACCAAACTGGTATTCTATGTCCCCACCATAATTGTCTTGAAATACACCAATCTTGGATATTTTCCATCCAGTTAAAGTATGTTTTTTCAAATCTTTCTGGTACAAACTTAAGTTCTTTCTCTTTAACTACTTCAATAGCAGGTTTTGCAAGAGTTTCCATTTTAACATACCATTGCTTTGATATGATTGGCTCAACTACAACTCCACATCTATCATGAGTTCCTACATTATGACTATGAGGTTTAACTTTAACAAGTAAACCTTGTGCATCTAAATCTGCAACAATAGCTTTTCTTGCATCATATCTATCTAATCCTTGATATTTTCCACCAAGTCCATTGATAACTCCTGCATCATCCATAATTCTTATAATTGGAAGGTCATGTCTTTGTCCAACTGCAAAGTCATTAGGATCATGAGCAGGTGTAATTTTAACTGCTCCTGTTCCAAACTCAGCATCAACATAATCATCTGCTATTACTGGAATTTCTTTTCCTACAAGTGGTAATATAAGCATTTTTCCAACAAGGTGCTTATATCTTGAATCTTCTGGGTTTACAGCAACTGCTGTATCTCCAAGTAAAGTTTCAGGTCTTGTTGTAGCAATTTCTAAGAATTCATCTGAACCAGCTACTGGATATTTAATATGCCAGAAGTGACCTTCTTTTTCTTCATGTTCAATTTCTGCATCTGATAAAGCAGTTTGACACTTAGTACACCAGTTAGTTATTCTATTTCCTTGGTATATAAGACCTTTCTTATATAATCTTACAAATACTTCTCTAACAGCTTCACTAACATTCTCATCCATTGTGAATGTATCTCTTGTATAATCAGCAGAACATCCAAGTTTTTGAACTTGACCTCTGATAGTTGCTCTATACTCCTCTGCCCATTCCCAAACTTTTTCAAGGAAAGCTTCTCTTCCCATTTCTTTCTTGTAAAGACCTTGCTTTATAAGTTCATTCTCAACCTTAACTTCAGTTGCGATACTTGCATGGTCTTCTCCAGGAAGCCATAAAGTTTCAAACCCTTGCATTCTTTTAAATCTTATAAGAATATCTTGAAGTGTATTATCAAGTGCGTGTCCAAGGTGTAATTTACCTGTTATATTTGGTGGTGGCATTATTACTGTATAAGGCTTTTTAGTCTTATCAGCTTTTGGTGTAAAGTATTTTTTCTCCATCCACTCTGCATATAATCTGTCTTCAAATTCTTTTGGATCATAAGTTGTTGCTATATTTTGGCCATTCATTTTATCCATAAAAAATCCTCCTCTTTATTTTAAGCTACTGCTTATTATTTCATCTAATTATTTACAAGCTCTATTTTTAGATTTCAAATTATTATTTTACACTCTACTATCATAAAATAATATAGTTTAAATAGTAATTTCCCCCTAAAAAAGTATAAAAAAATACCCTCATCCTCAAAAGGACGAAAGTTCGCGGTACCACCTTTTTTCCCTCATAGATATAAGGGCTCTCTATAATAACGACAGAATTGCCGTCTTTAGTTACTTAATTTCACCAAAGAAACTCAAAAGCTACCTTCAAGATATCAAATATAAAAATCTTACAGCCAATGGATTTTCTCTCTAAAATATTTTTCCTATCTTTACTCCTCTTTATCAAAGTTTGTAAATATTCAATTATATTTAATATAATACTATTCACGCCTGTATACTGTCAACAATTTTAAGAAAAAATAAATATAGAATAAATTTCTACACTTGACATATTATTTATATAAAGACGTATATTCTAAAAAAAACTCGTCAATAATATAACATATGAATTATTCTTAGGAGGTTTAATATGAATTATTTTTCAAAGGCTAATGAATTTTATAATAATCAAGATTATGCCATTGCATTAGATTATTATACAAAAGCTATTGATAGCAGTCAGTATGAATCACACTCATATTATAATGCTGGTGTTTGTTATATAAAGTTAAAAGAATTTGATAAAGCCATAGAGATGATTTCTTCAGCTTTAAAATACTGTAAGGAATCAAAGTATTTTTTTAATCTTGCATATTGTTACTCAATGAAACAAGATAATCAAAAAGCATTAAGATTATTTAACCTTGCTTGGGCTCTTGATAATACAGATAGAGAATGTGAAAAAGCCATAAGGCTTATTAGCAAAAAATTATATGATGCAAAAATATAGAAAAAACCTATCTTTTAGAGAAATCTAAAAGATAGGTTTTACTATTTTACCATTGCCCAATTATTTTACTATCTCTATGTGTGTCATAAAAATCTGTTGTTGCAAAATAATCTCCTGAACTTGCAAAAGTTGTGTCTACTGGAATCCACTTTTTCTCACTTGGTATATAAACTTCATTCCAAGCATGTGGTCCCCATGATGTTCCTGTATATCCTTCACCAGAAACCATCCTTACTTTTAATCCTACTTCTCTTGCCATTGCTGTATACAAACTAGCATAGTCAAAACAAACTCCTGTACGAGTATCAAATGCTTCAATTGCACCTGATTTAACACCTTTTCCTTTATCTACTGTTATTTCTTCTGCTTTAGCATCATCATAAGTTATATTACTTCCTACCCAGTTATATAATGCTCTAGATTTCTCTATAGCATCAGTATCTCCACTAACAAGCTCTTTAGCTTTAGCATCAATAGCTGAATTACTAGTAATCGCTTGGTCTAATGTTACACCATTATAATAAACAATGACATTTTCTTCATCCTCATGCGTTCCTGTTTTAGAATTTGCTGATATAAGGTCATCACCTTTAGTGAACTCAAAATCATTAAAAGGGTTATTACTATTGTTAACTTTTACACTTTCAAATCCTTCTAATGCATGAGATACAAATGCTGACTCTCCTTTTATCGGTAATATTCCTTTTACTGATAAAAGAACAAATATACTAGCTACTATAAGGCAGTATGATATAGCCGTTGGAATATTAAAAATCATCCCATCAAAACTTGATTTTTTTCTTCGTTTTATAATTTTTTTACTCTCAATCTTATTCACTTTATTTATAAGATATACTCTTCTAAACATTCCTAAAAATATATTTAAAATTATATATATTATAATTATTGAAATAGCATATATTGCAACTGTAAGAATATATGCTGTAAAAGATGGTGAAATAATATATGTATCAACATATGATACAAGTCTTGCTATCCCTTTATCTGCAAGTGAATTAGTTTGGATTATATAATAAGTTATAAATGCTCCTATATATGCAAATATAACTCTCACCCCAAATAAAAAATCAGATAAAAGTTCTTTTTTATCAAACTTTTTAAAACTAGCTGCGATAATCGTTATAAAAAATATCGCTATAAGTAATATGTCTAGATAACTAGCCTTCATAATACTCCTCCTCAAAACCATCATTTGTTACTTTTTTTACAATCTTTGAAACTAAATCAAAAGCATAACCTTTAGTAACTAAAAATCTATAAAGCTTTTGCGATAATTTATATTTATCAGTTTCTCTTTTTGCTAAAATATCATACCTTTTTTTTGCTAGGTTAAGTGCTGCTATAAATTCTGCATCTTCATCAATATTCTCTTCAAAGCCTAGTTTTATAATATCAACACTTATCCCTTTTCTTATAAGATCATACTTTATTTTATTTTGTCCCTGTGATTTTACTCTATCTCTAATATACATTCCAACATATTTACTATCATCAATATATGAGTATTCTTTTAAAAAGGCAATTGCACTAGCACATGCCTCTTCTTCATACCCCTTTTCTAATAGTTTTTTATAAACTTCATTTTCTGATTTTTGACTTCTCTCTATAATTCTAATTGCTGTCGCTTTGCATTTTTTCACTTCATCAGCTATTAATATTTTTTTTATTTTAGCAAGGTCAATTCCTTCCCCCTGCTTTAAATTTTCTTTATAAACAAATTCAGAGTTACATGCAAATGTAAATTCTCCATCTACATATACATTTACTCTTTCTTGATTTCTTTTTTGAATTTCTATACTTGTTATTTTATTCATGTCTTATTCCTCTGATTTTAAAATATGAACAGTTGGAGCTACTAAATATTTATTTGCGACTCTAGTTATATCATCTCTTTTTAGACTATTAAGCTTTTGCATATCCTCTGTAAACTCATCAAGCTTTAGTCCTTCAAGACTTTGACTGATAACATAAGAACAAAGTTCTAATGAGTCCTCAAGTGTTGATAATACTGCTGTTTTATGAATCTTTTTCATAAGATTTAAAGTTTTATCATCAATTTTAATAACTTCATTTTTCACGTCTTCTATAATCTCATCAATAGCTTCCTTACTTTCATCTACTGATTCTTCACCAACTGCTATGAAAATATTCATAAGCTTTATATGTTTACTTAAATCAATTCCTGTATACACATCATAGGCAAGTCCTCTATTTTCTCTAAGTTCTCTAAATAATATTGAGTTTGAACTCTCTCCAAGTTTATGATTAAGTATTTTTAATGCCATTTCATCTCTTTCTTCAACATTATTAAGTGAATATAAATATGAAATTGTATTTTGCTCTATTTGTTTTTTATAAGTTATAAATACACCCTCAACATTTTTTTCATCTTCTATACTAATCTTACTTGCACATACACCTTTCCATTCTTTAAATATATCTTCTATCATCCCCATAGCTTTATCATGTTCCATTGAACTAACTAAAACTACTGTTGTATTATCTGGTGTATAATAATTTTTATAATAACTCAAAAGTTGTTCTCTTTTAAAACTTGCAACACTTTTCTCAGTACCTAGAACATCATATCTTAGTGCTGATGTTTTAAATGCAAGTTCATTAAGTCTTCTAAAGCTTAAATCCTCAACACTATCTTTACTACCTCTAATCTCTGCAAGTACTACACCTTTTTCTCTTTTAATTTCCTTTTTATCAAAAACTGAGTTCATAACCATATCTGCAATAATATTTGTAGCATTTCCAATCTCATCTTCTAAAGAACTTGCACTATACACAGTTGTTAAATTATCTGTATATGCATTATAGTCCCCACCTAAAAATTCTAAGTCCGTATTAAGAACTTCATTATCTCTCTTTACAGTTCCTTTAAACATCATATGTTCTAAGAAATGAGAAATTCCTTTTTCACTTTCTTTTTCATAAAGTGAACCTATATTAATTCCAACATTTACTGCTGCTATATTCGTATTTTTCTTAACTGTTATAATTTTCAAACCATTGTTTAATGTTTTAACTTTATTATCAAAATTCCATTTATCCATAAAAATCTCCATTTTATCTTCTCTATTTACTATATTTCTTACTATATTCTAATTTTCATTGTATAATAATAATTATGATTAACGCAATATAAATTTGGGGTGATTTTTAAAATGAATAAAAATATACTAATAGTTGAGGATGAACTTAGAATAAGAATTCTCCTGCGTGACTACTTTAGAAAGGGTGGATTTAATATCCTTGAAGCTAGTGATGGAGAGGAAGCTCTTAGAAATTTTTCTGAAAATAATATAGACATTGTCATACTTGATATAATGATGCCTAAAATTAATGGTTTTGATGTATGTAAGACTATAAGATCAGTTTCAAATATACCTATAGTGTTACTTACAGCAAGAGAAGAAGAAGAAGATAAACTACATGGCTACGAACTCGGTGCTGATGATTATGTTACTAAACCATTTAGTCCAAAAGTACTTGTAGCAAAAGTAAACGCTTTACTTAAAAGAACTGAAAATATAAATATAAATAAAAACCTATCTGATTTTGACGGCTTAAAAATAAATAAACTTTCTCATGAAGTAGCTCTTGATGAGAATATACTTGCATTATCACCAAAAGAATACGATTTACTCCTTTATTTAACATCTAATAAAGGAATTGCATTATCAAGGGATAAAATTTTAGACAATGTTTGGGGATATGATTATTTTGGAGATATCCGAACAGTAGATACAAACATAAAAAGACTTAGAGAAAAACTTTTACATAAATCTTCATATATTACAACAGTAAGAGGAAGTGGATATAAATTTGAAGTTAAAGATGAAAAATAGTATTTCAAAAAAATTAATACTTATAATCTTTGCATTAATATCATCACTTGTAATTGGATTTATGATATTTCAAAGTTTTTTCTTTCAAATGTACTATACAGACAAAAAAAGTGATGATTTGCAAAACTCTGTTTTAAAATTTAGAACTACGTACCAATTCAAAGCAGCTACTAATCCAAAAGAACTAGATGCTGCTATGGCTCTTTTTGATATTGAAAATACAGCTAAAATAGCCATTTACTCAACTGATGGTAAGCTTCGGTATATAGTTGGTGAAAATGCTAATCCTAGCCTTGAATCAACGTTAAATAGCATATTTAATAAACTATACTATGATAAAAGATATACAAACCAATTAATTGAATCAAATAAAATAATTACCACTCTTTTATCAAGTGATACAAATGAAAAACATATTGTATCTATGGCTCCATTTTCACTCTATCACCAAAATGATTCTGTGCTTATAGCCATATCACCACTTAGACCAATACAAGAAGCTAGTGTAATAATGAATGATTTTTATAAAGCAATATTTTTTGTACTTATATTTATATGCCTTATACTAGCATATATATTTTCTAACTTAATTTCTAAACCACTACTTAAATTAAATGAAACTGCTAAAAAAATGAGTAGCATGGATTTTTCTGAAAAATGCGTAGTCAAAAGAAATGATGAAATTGGTAGCCTTGCTACTTCTTTAAATATTCTATCAACTACACTCTCAGATGCTCTTGAAGATTTAAAAATCAAAAACAATCACTTAGAGCAAGAAATTGCAAAAGAAAGAGAAGTTGATAAATTTAGAAAAGATTTTATAGCTGGAGTATCTCATGAGCTTAAAACTCCTATCGGAATAATTTCTGGATATGCTGAAGGACTAAAAGATGGTATTGCTGATGATGAATCTCGTGATATATATCTTGATGTAATTATTGATGAGGCTTCTAAAATGAATAAACTTGTACTTGATATGTTGAACCTTACAAAACTTGAATCAGGTAAAACAGATTTATTAATATCAGATTTCTCTTTAAAAGAAGTTGTTCTATCAATAATAGCTAAGCATAAAAATAATTTTTCTGGAAATAAGCTTAAATTAACACTTAATATTGATAAGGATGATAGTTTTTATACCCTTGGCGACTCATTTAAAATTGAGCAAGTTATAACTAACTTTGTAACCAATGCTATAAAATATAGTCCTACTAATGCAAGTATAAACATAAGGCTTATAAGAGAATCCACTAAAGTTATATTTTATATAGAAAATACAGATGTTACCTTAACTGAAGATACTCATAGCAAAATTTGGACACAGTTCTTTAGAGCTGATAATTCTAGAAACAGAGATAGTGGAAGTACAGGTCTTGGGCTTTCTATTTCTAAAAACATTCTAGAACTTCATCATAGTGATTTTGGTTCTAGAAATACAGAGAATGGAGTTTTATTCTACTTCTCACTTAGCACAACAAAAAAATCAGACATCTTAAATTAGATGCCTGATTTTTATTTATATATTTACTTAAAAAAATAATTTTCCAATTATATTACCATATTCTAATATAACACTTGCAAAAACTACTGATACGATAGTCATAAGTTTTATTAGAATATTCATAGAAGGCCCAGAAGTGTCCTTAAATGGATCTCCAACTGTATCCCCTACCACTGCTGCCTTATGTGCCTGACTTCCTTTTCCACCATGCTCACCTGATTCTATATACTTTTTAGCATTATCCCAAGCACCACCTGCATTAGACATAAATATTGCAACTAAAACTCCTGAACCAACTCCACCTGCTATTGTTCCTGCTAAAGCTTCAACTCCAAATAATAAACCTACGCTAAGTGGAATAACTATTGCAAGTATTCCTGGTAATATCATTTGCCTTAGTGCTGCTGCTGTCGAGATATCAATACATCTTTTATAATCTGGTTTCTCTGTTCCATCCATAATACCTTTCTTTTCTCTAAACTGTCTTCTAACTTCTTCAACCATCTCTGTAGCTGCAATTCCTACTGCCTCCATAGTTAAAGCTCCAAAAAGGAATGGAAGCATACAACCTATTAAAAGTCCCACAAGTGTTAATGGGTTTAATAAATTTATAGTATCAATTTTAACAGCCTGTGCATATGAGGCAAAAAGTGCTAAAGATGTAAGTGCTGCTGATCCAATTGCAAAACCTTTTCCAATTGCCGCTGTGGTATTTCCAACTGAATCAAGTTTATCTGTTATATCTCTAACATCTTCATCAAGTCCTGCCATCTCAGCAATCCCTCCAGCATTATCTGCTATTGGTCCATAAGCATCAACTGAAATTATAGTTCCTGATGTTGCAAGCATTCCAACAGCTGATAAAGCTATTCCATATAGTCCCATATTGGGCTCTTGCATTCCTCCCATTGCTGCATATGAAACAATTATTCCTGCACCTATAACAATAATAGGTAAAACAGTAGATTTCATTCCTACTGCAAGCCCTTGAATAATATTAGTAGCTGCTCCTGTTTCTGATTTATCAGCTATTGATTTTACAGAAGCATACTCACTTGATGTATATACCTCTGTAATTTTCCCAATTATAGTTCCAACTGTTATTCCAACTATAACTGCAATAAATGGTTTCATACTAGTCAAAAGCATATTACTTAAAACCCCTGCAAAAACTATCATAATAGCAACTGCAATATACATACCTATATTTAAAACTTTTTGTGGATTATCAACTTTAGAAACTTTAACATAAAAAATCCCTATTATTGAAGCTATAATTCCTGCGGCTGAAATAAGTATTGGGAAAATCAAAGCATTTTCCATTCCAATATTTCCACTCACAGCAAGTCCAAGTGTTATTGCTGCAATTATTGAACCAACATAAGACTCAAATAAATCAGCTCCCATTCCTGCAATATCACCAACATTATCACCAACATTGTCTGCTATAACAGCTGGATTTCTTGGGTCATCCTCTGGAATTCCAACTTCAACTTTTCCAACAAGGTCAGCTCCAACATCTGCTGCCTTTGTATAAATCCCACCACCAACTCTAGCAAATAAAGCTATTGAAGATGCTCCAAGTCCAAAACCTGTTATACTATCCACACCAATTTTATCAAGACCAAAAATAACTACAAGCATAGCAAGCCCAAGTATTCCAAGTCCTACTACACAAAGTCCCATAACTGCTCCACCTGAAAATGCTACTGATAAAGCTTCCTTTTGTCCTTTTCTAGCCCCCTCAGTAGTTCTAACATTAGCTTTAACACCAATTTTCATTCCTGCATATCCAGCAAAACTAGAAAAAACTGCTCCTAGAATAAAACTAATAGCTGTTTTAAAGCTTAAAAATATACAAATAACGACAGCTATAACAGCAACAAAAACGCTTATATACTGATATTCTTTTTTCAAAAATGCCATAGCACCTTCTGAAATACATCCAGCAATTTCTCTCATCTTCTCATTACCATCAGGTTTAGCACTCACCTCTTTTGCTATAAAGAATGCTATAATAAGAGCAAATATTGCTATAAGTATAACTATAACCATTGGATTCATAAATTAACCCTCCATATATATTTATTCCTTAATATATATTCAAAAGTTTCTTCTTTTAGTAAGTAAAAACAACATTTTTTGATAAAATTCTTATGTAACCTACTAAAAAGAAAAAAGACTTTACTAAATGCATTAGTAAAATCTTTTTTGCTATGTTAGTGCTTTGCTTAAATCATCCCTATTAAAAACAGACCCTATAGAATTATGCCTTGTTACAATATCACAAATATCATTTCTATTATATAATCCATCACTATCAACATCATCAAGCAGTGCAAAACAAACTATTTCTTTAACTGTAAAACAGTTTATAAGCTTATCTAAATTATCATCAATTATATTTTTAATTTCTTGACTAAATTCTTCTTTAGCTTCTTTTTCAATTCTAGCTATAGCATTTCTTCTATTAGCATTATTTTTTTTATCTGAGTTTATAATTTCTTTTACCTTAACCCAGTAATCTTCCTTTTCATCATCATCCATAAACTTAAAATCATATTTTAGTCCTTTATCATTAGATTTATACCCACTTAGAACATTAAAATATAATTCTTTTCCATTATAGCTACCATTGAGCCCTATATATAAACTTTGTAGTCTTTGCTGTCCATCTAAAACCAAAAGTTTTTGATTTTCTGTTATTGCTTCTGGATTACTATTTATATTTACACCTTCGCTATAAGTATTTACAAATCTTCTGTAATTAATAGGTTTCTTAGTTTTTAAAACTAGAAATGTACCAATTGGGTATTCTCTCATAATGCTATCAGCAATAGCCTCTATTTGTTCTTCTCTCCAAACAAACTCTTTTTCTATGTTTGGAAGCCAAAAACCACCTTGCTCGATAGGGTTATTAAAATATGTTATAACTCTTTTTACAGATATACTTTCATATCTCATTTACATCCCTCCAATATACTTAGATATATAATTCTATGTATTAATATAGCCATCTTATTCTGTTTTTAGACATAAAAAAAAGATTTAGCATTAAAAATAATGCCAAATCTTTATGAAAACCTTATACTCTTTTTAATAATACTATCGATTTTAAGAAAATCTATTTTTAGTATTATCAAATCTTTCCTCAAAAGTATTATTGTTATTTATATTCTGTTTAAGTTGATTACTATCACCTTTTGTAAACTCATTTAAATTATCAAACTTAGCTTTTTTCTTTTTATTTTTTCCCATACTATCTTCACTCCTCTTTCAATTAGTTACTACTAGTATTATCACTATCTCTAAATTTTATTAGAGGTATTTTTATCCTTAACTTCTATTTGTATCTCAGTTATAAAATCATCTTTATTAGAAGTTTCATGTATATCAATCTTATAAACCTCTATTATATCACCCATTATAGTAAGTTCATTTTCATTTACATACTTGAACATAAAATCTAAAACTTCTTCTTTTTTAGAATAATCTCCCTTATATGTATAACATAAATACTTACCTTCATTAAAACTCATATTACTATAATCATTTTTTTCTATATTATTACTCTTTAAAAAACAAAAAACACTTTTATAATAGTTATATTCTCCACATTTAACCTTATCAAGTGAAAATATTGAACCAATATTATTATTTCCAAGAATATTAAACTTCTCTTCAAACTTTTCATGTAATTTTTTTATAAGAAAATCTGCTTCTTCATCCCTTTTTATATTTCCATTTAACCTTATAGCTTTTCGCTCTGGTATATCTCTAAGTTCTATCATTCCAATTTTTTCAGAAGTACTTTCTCTCTTTATTATATTAACTCTCTCTGAAACTTCTTTTCTTTTTTTCTTAAACTCACTTATTTTTCTATCTAAAATATCTACTTCTTCATTAAAAATATCTATTGTAGACTCTGTTGATCTATTATCAATATACTCCTTTATTCTACTCATTGGAAAATTTAAAGCTCTAAGTTCCTTTATAAGGTTTAACTTCCATATATCATTTATACTATAAAGCCTATATGAATTTTCATCCCTTATTGGCTTTAAAATACCAAGTCTTTCATAGTACATAAGCGAATCTTTTCCTATATCATATATCTTTGATATCTCACCAATTTTATAATATTCTTTCATAAAATATTCCCCCTTAAAATTAATTTTCCACTTTTAGTAAATTAACCTATTGACTATAGTATTATACCATAGTTTAGTATGGTATATAAGGAAGTGATAAAATGAGCTCGCAAGAGAAGAAATCTCTTAAAAAACAATTTTTCAATTATTTAATCCCATCAATCTGTGCGATGTGGGTGTTTTCATTATATACTATCATCGATGGTATATTTGTAGGTAAATATGTTGGACCATCAGCACTAGCTGCTGTAAACATATCAATGCCATTTATTAATATTATATTTGCTGTGTCTATACTTTTTGCCATAGGATCATCGACAATTATAGCTATGTACCTTGGTAAAAAACAAGCTAATAAAGCAAATTCAACTTTCACACTTGGACTTGTGTGTCTTATCACAATAAGTATCGTGACTTTTATACTAATATATTTTAATATTGATTCATTTGCATATTTCTTAGGTGCGGAACCTAATAATATAAATTTAGTCCTAAAATATTTAAAAACAATAGTGTTTTTCAATGGTTTCTTTATGATTTCATATTATTTAGAAGTTTTATGTAAGACTGATGGCTCACCATACCTATCAATTATAGCCGTTGGTGTAGCTGCTCTTACAAATGTTTTACTTGATTATATATTTATAGCAAAACTTAATATGGGAATTGAAGGAGCAGCTTTTGCTACTGGACTTTCTCAGATTTTATCTGGTGCAATATTCTTAAGCCATTTCCTTAGTAAAAGATCTACTCTTAAATTTGCTAAATTTAAAATTAACTTTAAGCAAATTCTAAGAATTGTTACTATTGGATTCCCTGATTCATTAACTGAACTTGCTGCTGGTATTGTTATATTATTATTCAATAAGTATATTTTAATGTATATCGGAGAAAATGGTGTTGTTGCCTATAGTATTATAAGTTATACAAGTTCACTTGTTCTTATGACAATGATTGGTATAACTCAAGGAATGCAACCACTTGTAAGTTATTATTTTGGAAAAGGTTCTATAAAATCAGTACGTTATTTATTTAAAATGAGTATTACTGCAATTTTAATTGCATCAATTACTACATTTTTACTAACAAATGTTTTCACATCAAGTATAGTTTCAATCTTTATAGATGGATCTGATCCATCTCTAAATAATTTAGCTAATATTTCTCTAAAAATATATAGCCTTACCTTCCTACTTATGGGATTCAACATTATCATATCAGGATTCTTTTCTGCGATTGAAAAGCCTGCTATTGCTACTGTAATTTCACTTTCAAGAGGAATAGTAATAATTATTGCAGTTCTATTTATCTCTACAAAATTACTTGGAGCGAATGGAATCTGGATATCAACACCTATAACTGAACTTCTATGTCTTGGAATTTCAGTTATTAGTATAAAAAGAGCATTGGGACATAGTCTAAATGTACAAAAAAAGGTAGCCTAGTTTTAAAAACTAGACTACCTTTCTCTTTTACTCTATATCATCAATTACGTATCTATTAGCAACTGATATTCTCTCTAAAATCTCAAACATTTCTGCTTCTTTAGTTTCACTAGCCATAACAACAAGATAATCTCCTGCAATTACTTTAGTGTAGCCTCTTGGTATAATTTCTTTTTCTCCTCTTTTAATTGAAACAAGAAGACAACATTCTGGAAGATTTAAATCTTTAACAAGATTACCTTCTACAATTGATCCAACTTCAACAACAGTTTCTATTAAAGTTTTATTACTCGAAATAATTTCACCTTTCTTATATCCAACTTTCACCAAAAGCCTATCAAGGAGAGTTTCATATATCGGCTCCATCTTTAATAAATCTGATACTGTATATGATACTATTACAACTATTGAAAGTGCTAGTAAATGCTCAAATGAACCTGTCATTTCCATTATTAGTACCATCCCAGTTATTGGTGCTTTTACTATTGATGCAAAATTCCCTGCCATTGCAAGAATTATAAAGTTCAGTATAAATATACTAGGAAGCCCAAGATAGTGACATATTATAATTCCAAATATATCTCCTATAACTCCACCAAGTACAAGGAGTGGGAAGAAAATACCTCCTGGTATACCTGAACCAAAACATAATATTGTAAATAAAAACTTAATTACAAGAAGTGCAAATAGCATAATAAGTGTATAGTTTCCATTTGGAAGACTCATAATAAACTGATGCCCACCACCAAGTAATACAGGAAGCGTTAAAGCTATAATTCCTGTAAGTAAAAATGGAATTATTACTTTAAATTCTACTGGTAATTTAATTTTTCCATATAAATTTTGAGCTACAACTATTCCTTTTGAAAAAATAGCACCACCTACTCCTATAATTAAACCAAGTACTATAAGTGTCCAATAATATTCAAGTGGCAATGTTTGCATTTGCACTCCAAAATCTAATGCAAGTCCCGCATGTAGTACTTGTCTTAATACAAAATCAGCACTAAGTGATGCTGTCATTGCAGATATTAAAACAATTGGCGAGAAATTTTTATGTACTTCTTCTAATGCAAAAATAACTCCTGATAACGGAGCATTAAATGCTGAGCTAAGTCCTGCTGATGCTCCAGCTGTAATTAAAAACTTTTGCTCTATGTTAATTCGTTTAAAAAGTTTTCCAAAACCTTGTCCAATAGATGCCCCCATCTGAACAGATGGACCTTCTTTACCTACTGATAATCCTGTTCCAAGAACTAAGATCCCACCAAAGAATTTATAGATTAATACTCTAATCCAACTTACTTTTAAATTTCTACTAAGTATACCCTCAACTTGTGGAATACCACTTCCTGCTATCATAGGTTCTTTTTTAACCATTCTACCAACAATAAGTCCACTTACTATTAGTAATGAGAAAACAACAACCATACCAGTATAGTCTTCTCTTGCCCAAGCATATAATTCCTTAAAATGTGAGAATAATAAATCAACTATAACTTTATTTAGTACCATGACTACCCCAGCAATCAGACCAACTAAAGCTCCTTCAATAATAAGTTTTGTCTTTAAATTCTTACGATTATTAAGCATATGTTTAATTTGTCCATGTTCCAAAACTCCACCCCTTCACAATATTCACATATTTTTAACATTTATATTTATAATCATTATATTACTTATTGCTCAGTTAAACAAAAAAAATTCACTCCAAATTAATGTATTTAAGGCTTTATTAGACCTTTATTTTAAAATAGCTTAATTATTCTTCACCTCTTATTTTTCTCTTTTTTAATCATTTTTACTTTTTTTCAAAGTTTTTTTGCCTAATTGTTAACAAACTTTGAATTGTCGAAAATCCATTGATTATGTCATTTTTATAGTATATAATCATAATATATGATAGGTTTGTACATAAAAACTTAAAACATTGTGTTTTTTATAACACAGTTGTTCATATCTTACTTAAGATAATAAATCTAAACATACTATAAGAAAAAACTTTAGGAGTGATTTTAATGATAAATAAAAAGACTAACAAAATCTCTATAATTGGAGCAGGATTCGTTGGATCAGCATCTGCTTACGCATTAATGATTCAATCATTAGCTTCAGAAATAGTTATAGTTGATATAAATAAAGAAAAAGCTGAAGGAGAGGCAATGGATCTTGCTCACGGAGCATCTTTCGTTAAATCTGTAAATGTAACTTCAGGAGATTATGCTGATACAGCTAACTCAGATATAGTTGTTATTACAGCTGGTGTTGGACAAAAACCAGGTGAAACAAGACTTGATTTAATAAACAAAAACGTTGGAGTATTTAATCAAATAATACCTCAAATCGTTAAATATAGCCCTAACTCAATATTATTAGTTGTTTCAAACCCAGTTGATATATTAACTCACATAGCTTACAAAATATCAGGATTCCCAAAAGAAAGAGTTATCGGATCAGGAACTGTTCTTGATACTGCAAGACTTAAGTACATGCTTGGTGAGCATTTAGAAATAGCTCCTCAAGATGTTAATACTTATATTGTTGGAGAGCACGGAGATTCAGAAATCGTTGCTTGGAGTTTAACAGATATTGCTGGTATGCCAGTTGATAAATACTGTGAATCACATGAAAAATGTGATACTACTATGAGAATTGAAATACCTGAGAAGGTTAAACATGCTGCTTATGAAATCATAAACAGAAAAGGATATACAAACTATGCTATCGGATTATCTGTTGCAAGAATAGTTGAAGCTATCTTAAGAGATGAAAATTCAATCCTTCCATTATCTTCATTATTCGAAGGTCAATATGGAATTAGTGATGTTCACTTAGCTATACCTACTATTGTTAATAGAGGTGGAGGAAGAAGAATTATCGAAATGCCTTTAAGTGTTTCAGAGCAGGCTAAATTAAAAGAATCAGGTGAGTTATTAAAATCTCACATAGCTGAATCTAACTTAATAAAATAATTCTATATCTGGACAGGTTGTTTTTCAACCTGTCCTTTTTTACCCTTTAAATATCAGATAAAAAAAATAAATGGCTGTATTATTTACAACCACCTATCTTTTAATCCATATACAAAACAACAGGACAATGATCTGAACCAAGTATATCATGATGTATGTCTGCGTCTTTTATTCTTTCTTTAAGTTTTTCTGATGCTAGGAAATAGTCAATTCTCCATCCTGCATTATTATTTCTTGCATTAGCTCTGTATGACCACCAAGAATATCGGCTTTTAACTTCTGGATAAAAATATCTAAAACTATCTACAAAACCTGATGTCATAAGAATATCCATCTTACCTCTCTCCTGCTGTGTAAATCCTGCACTATTTCTATTTGTCTTAAAGTTTTTAAGGTCTATCTCCTTATGTGCTACATTTAAATCACCACATACAACAACAGGCTTAATATTATCAAGCTTCATCATATACTCCCTAAATGCATCTTCCCACTCCATTCTATAATCAAGTCTTAAAAGTTCTGATTTAGAATTTGGTGTATAAACTGTTATCATATAGAAATCTTCAAATTCAAGTGTTATAACTCTACCCTCTTTATCATGTTCATCTATACCCATTCCATAACTTACGCTTATAGGTTCTTTTTTTGTGAATATAGCTGTTCCTGAATAACCTTTTTTCTCAGCATAATTCCAATACTGATGATAATCTTTAAGCTCTTCATCAAGGTTAATCTGACCTGCTTGAAGCTTACTTTCTTGAATACAAAATATATCAGCATTTTGTTCCTTAAAATACTCTATAAAGCCTTTTTTCACACAAGCTCTTATTCCATTTACATTCCATGATATTAATTTCATACAAATTCCTCCTGACTCTAATTTATGCTTTAAACTTAAATTTTCATTTAAATATTTAAAGTCTAAATCCTCATCTTCTCTTTAGTTTTTCTATTTTAGTCAATCTCAAATCCATATTGTCGAAGTGTTTCTCTGCTTTTCTCTTTTATATAATCTGAAAATAAACTCTTATATCTATCTTTTAAAACAAGATATTCTATGCTAAGGTCAAGTCTTCCTTTTCCCCAAAGTTTAGTAAATGTTGCTCTACCACCATTTTTTTCTATAACTTTTTCAACATAACTTATAAGCTCACTATTATCTTCAAACGCTTTTAAATCCATCTTTATTTTAAGTGAACAATTTATTTTTTCTTCAAGATTTTGCATTTCTCTATAAAACTCTTCATGTAAATTTTCCATCTTTCAACTCTCCTAAAATCTAAATAATTGGTTAATTATATAATATATTTTAATATATTTTGCGTAACTAAACTACTCTTTTATTCAATTATTTTATTTTTTCTGCCTCTACAACTGGATTTCCATTCATTTCTATAACTATATCCTCTATAA